>NZ_JBVJHZ010000012.1:0-130232 GCF_055586545.1 Glycomyces sp. NPDC050141
GGGGGGGGTGGTGGGCCTCCTCTCCCCCCTCCCCCCTCCCCCCCCCCCCCCCCCCCCCCCCCCCCCCCCCCCCCCCCCCCCCCCCCCCCCCCCCCCCCCCCCCCCCCCCCCCCCCCCGCGTCGTTAGTCCCGGTATCCGATGACGGCCATCATCCCGGATTCGCCGTGGTACAGGTTGTGGCAGTGGACCATCCACCGACCGGGGTTGACCGCGTCGAAGTCGACTTCGAGGGTCTGATCCGGCAGGACGATCGCGGTGTCCTTGCGCAGACCGGTGTCGGCGAGCCCGAACGTGTGCCCGTGCAGGTGCATCGGGTGCCACATCCGGCCGTTGTTCACAAAGCGCAGCCGCACCCGCTCGCCCTCCTCGATGGCGTACGGGTTGTCCAGGTCGTGCGGCGTGCCGTTGATGGCCCAGTCGTAGTCGTCCATCGAACCGGTGAGTTCGAGGTCGATGGTCCGGTCGGGCTCGCGCGCTTCCATTGCGACGCTGTCTGCGGGTGCGAGCTCGTCGTAGGCGAGCACGTGGCCGGTCAGCTCCGCGGGCGCGAAGTCAGCGGCCGGAGCCTCGCCGCTGCCGGTGCGCACCAGTGCCCGTCCGCGCATCTGCTTGCCTTCGGCTTCGGCGACGAGCGCGAAGACGCCGTCTCCCAAGGTGACGACCGCGTCGTAGCGCTCGCCCATGCCGATGAGAATCGCGTCGGCCTCGACCGGCTCGCACGGGAAGCCATCGGTGTGGGTGACGGTGAGCCGGTGCCCGGCGAGGGCGACCCGGAACGCCGTGTCGCCCCCTGCGTTGATGAAGCGGATGCGAACGCGCGCACCTGGTTCGGCCTCGAACACCTCGGGGTCGGCAGGGAGGCGGCCATTGACCAGGTAGTGCGGGTAGTAGACGTCTCCGGCGTCGCCGCCGAGGAGGTCGGATTCGGCGCCCATGAGCATGTGGCCGTCGGTCATGAGGCCCATGTCCATGCCGCCGTGGTCCATCATCATGCCCGCCTGCAGTTGGTCGAGGACGTCGTCGGGGGTGCCGGTGACACCGTCCATCCAGTCGTCGAGGACCACGGTCCATTCCAGGTCCCAGTCGACGGCCTCGTCGGGGTCGTCGACGATGAGCGGTGCGTACAGGCCCCGGTCGAGCTGGGTGCCGGAGTGCGGGTGGAACCAGTAGGTGCCCGGGTCGGAGGCGGTGAACTGGTAGGTGAACGACGCGCCCGGCGCTATGGCCTCTTGGGTGACGTCGGGGACGCCGTCGGCGTCGCAACGGAGCTGGAGGCCATGCCAGTGGACGGTGGTCGCCTCGGGCAGGTCGTTGACGAGGACCGCTTTGACCTGCTCGCCCTTGGCGACGCGGATCGGAGCGCCCGGGATCTGGCCGCCGTAGGACCAGGTCGGGACGACCAGGCCGCCGAGGTCCACCTCGGAGGCGATCGCATTGAGCTGGAACTCCCGGACGGCACCGGGATTGCGGGCCGCTTCGGCTTCGGCGACCCGCTCGGAGTCGGCTTCGACGAACGACGGTTTCGGCTGCTCGTCGTTCGAGCAGGCGGCGAGGGCGGCGAAGGGCAGCGCGACGGCGCCGCCGCGCAGCATGGAACGGCGTGTGAACGCACGCATGATGATCGGCCTTTCGGATGGCTTTGCTGTGGACGGTGATTCAGGCGTTTATCCCCGTGCGGGGGCCGAATCTAGATCCGCAGCACCGCGATCCGATTGAATTGGACTCCGGTGGACCGCAATCGCGGCGGAGGCAGCCAGCGCTGCGCGGGTACGCGCCTGATCCGTTCCGGGGCCGCGATGAGCCGGTCCCACAGGCGCGACCATGCGGCCGAGCGGAAGAACTCGATGGCGAGCCGGGCGAGGATCGCACCGCAGACCATGAGGCCAAGTGCTGATAGCAACGCCGACAGGCCGGAGTCGTCCTCGACAGGGTCCGAGTCGGCCTCCATGGCGTGCCCGTGATGGGCGCTCAGATCCGTCACGACGATCTGGCCGTGGTCGCTGTGCCCTGTGTGCCCGAAGGAGTGCATCGCGATGACGCCGAGCATCAGCACGGCAATGAGCCCGATGCGGGTCAGCTTCCGTGGCACAGCTTCATCCTACGTTGTTTCGGCAGCTCATCGGTCTGGTCGTCTCCCAGTTCGACACCACGAGCGCTTACTCGCGATTGAGGTACGACCCGGCAAGGTGCTCGTCCCAGGACAGGTCCCAGGTCGTGAACCCGTCGCCTTGCGGGAGGGCCCGCCCGGTGTTGGTCACGATGACCGGATCGCCCCAGCGGACGAAGTTGAAGATCCATTCGCCCATCTCGTCGGTGACGTTGATGCAGCCGTGCGAGCCGTTCTCCTTGCCGAGCCGCGCCTCGGCCCAGGGCGCGCCGTGCAGGTACTGGCCGCTGAAGGTCAGCCGCATCGCCCACTTGACGTCGAGGTCGTAGCCGTAGAGGTCCGAGACGAATCGAGACTCCTCCTCGCGGCTCATGATGGTCATGGTCCCCTCGTAGGAGCGGGCGTCGTTGCCGTCGATCTCGTCGGCGCCTAGGGAGATCGGCATCGTCTGCACGACTTCGCCGTCGAGGAAGGCGCGCAATTCCTTGGTGGTGTTGTCGGCCTCCAGCAGCCGGGCCTCGGCGTCGGTCGTGAAGGTCGTCCCCTGGTCGAACTCGCCGTACCGGCCGTTGCCGAGCGGCAGTCCGCCCAGGCCGAGCCGCACCGTCACTGCGGTGTTCGGCTGCCAGTACTCCTTGGGCCGGTACTCGAGGGCGCGCCCGGTGACCCAGTGCCAGGACCCCTCCTGCGCCGGTACGGCAGTGACGAACAGGCGCCGTTCGACGGCGGCCCGGTTCTCCTCGGGAACCTCGAAGCCGGCTTCGAAGCGGAAGGCGAGGACCGCGGCCTGGCCGACGACGGAGTCGCCGCCGGGCAGGTAGTTCTCGATGGCGACCCGGTCGGCCGGGGAGGCGATGGTGGTGAAGGTCGTCTCGGCCGTGACCGGGTTCCCGGCCTCGTCCTCGGCGGTGACCGTCGCGGTGTAGGCCGTCTCCCACGCCAGGGGCCCGGCCGGGACCCAGGTGGTGCCGTCGGGGTGCATGGCGCCTTCGACGGGATTGCCGGCGGCGTCGCTGAGCTTCACCTCGGTCACGGAGCCGGCCTCGACGGTCCAGCCGATCTCGGTGGCCGCAGTCGCGTCGGTCGCCCCGTCGGCCGGCGTGACGGTGAGCTGTGCAGGACTGACGGCCCCTTCAGCCGGGGCCCCTTCGCTTTCGGAGGTCGTCTCGACGGTGCCGCTCTCGTTCGAGCAGGCGGCCAAACCGGCCATGGAGATTCCGGCGGCGCCGGCGGCAAGCGCGCTGCGCCTGGTCAGTAGCGAACGTCCATGCATCATGTCTACTATTCTACATAGTAGCTCTTGAATTGTGGCCGCCGCTGGCGTCGTGTCGCCGGAGGCATATGTCGGTGAAGGTAGTGCAGATGCAACAACCGGTGCGCCAAGTCGTCGAATCACCCATACCGGACGGGGTCTGGGAGATCGTCGAGCCGCTCATCCCGCCCGCTCGAAAGCGGGCGCAGGGCGGCGGCAGGGCCAAGATCGACGACCGGGCCGTGCTCGCCGCGATCGCATTCGTGCTGACGCGCGGCTGCGCCTGGCGGTGCCTGCCTCCCGGATCCGCCGTCTCCCACCAGACCGTGCACAGGCGCTTCGCCGAGTGGTCCCGGATCGACCTGTGGTCGAGGATCCACCGGGCGGCACTCGACCGGCCCGGTACCGCGGACCAGATCGAATGGGCGAGGGCGATCGCGAAGCTGGCGGCCGACCGGCATCGTCCGACCGACCCGGCAACCCTGAATCCGATGGGCAGCAATGTGACCGATCAATCCCACCGAGGAGCGCCATGACCTCCATGCCGACACCCGCTTCCCCCGCCCCCATGCGTCCGAGACCGCGAGCGCGCGGTCTCGGCCCCGGGGCGGTCTGGGCGGTGCTCGCCGCCGCCACGGCCTACGTGCTGGCGTTCAACCCCACCGACTCGACCTCTGATCCCACCGGCCCGTGCCTGTTCCACCTGGCCTTCGGGATCAACGGGCCCTTCTGCGGCGGGACCCGCATGTACTGGTACCTCGTCCACGGCGATCTCGTCGAGGCGTTCCGCCACCATCCGGTCGCGCTGATCGGTGTGCCGTTCGCGCTGTACGCCCTGATCTGGTGGACGGCCGTGGAGTGGTTCGGGCGCCGCCCTCCCGCCCTGCGCCTCCCGCGAGCCGCCTACGTCGCCTACGCGGGGGTGTTCCTCCTGTTCGGACTGGTGCTCCGCAACCTTCCCGAAGGACCGTTCACGTGGTTCAACATTCCCTATCTCGGATGATCAGCGAACGCTCAAGTGCACGTGGTTGGTGTGGTCGGAGTTCGGTTCGCCGGTGCCGAGGTTGTACGCCCTCCAGCCGGTGGCGGGCTGCCAGATCTGCTTGTACCAGATGACGTACTGGACCCCGAGCGCGTCGGCGTTCTCGACCAGCCACGCCGCCAGGTTGTCCCCGTAGGTGAAATCGTCGCCGGAGGCCACGCCGCCGAAGCCGCCCGCCTGCGCGGCGAGGTCGCAGGCGCGGCCTTTGCCGTGCTCGCCGGAGTACTCGACGCGGAAGCACTTGACGTAGCGGGTGAACCCGGCGAGCTGGATCTGTTCCAGCGCATGGAGCGTGCGCGGCGTCAGGCACCCGCTGGTCGTGGGGTCGCTCTCGGAGCAGGACTCGAAGGGCAGTGTGCCGTCCGAGTCCCGCGGCGCCGGCTCGGCAGCGGGGAAGTCTCCCGCCGAGGGGCCGACGGCGCTGTCGCCGCCGGAGGCGGCCATCTCGCGGGCGGCCTCGTCCCTGGCGGCCTCCATGTCCTCGGCGAGTTCCTCCTGCTCGGCGATGTTGTCCTCGAGCGTCGCCCTCGTGGCCTCGATCTCGGCGAGCCGGTCCGTCAGCTCCGCGAGGCGGTCGGCGCGCGACTCGCCCAGGAACTGGAGCGCGGTCATCGCGTCCAACGCGTCGTTCGGGTTGCCGGAGGCCATGAGCGCGGCGGTCGACTGCATGTCGGAGGCGGTGTAAGCGATGTAGGCGTATTCGCCCAGTTCCTCGTGCAGTACCGCGACCTCGACCTCGGAGTCTCCGAGCTCTTGCTCGAGATCCTCTTGTTGCTGCTCCAGGGCGGCGAGTTCGTCCCGTGCGTTCAGGTAGTCCTCGATGGCGCCGCTCAGTGAATCGGAGGCGCCCTCCTCCTGTGCTGAGGATTGCGCGGCGGGAGCGGCGACGAGGAACGCAGCGGCGAGAACCACGACCGGGAGGGAGGAGCGGATCCGCTTGGCGGCGTGTGCCGTAGCGGCGTTCGCGGTAGAGGTCAAGACGGGGTCCTAACGAATAGTCGGTTCGACAGGGGTCTGCGACACCAACTATCTACTATCATGAATAGTAGTTCTCATCCACCGGTGAGGGATAAGGTTCATACCGAACAGGGAGGTGCCGATGCGCAGGCTAGGCGAGCTTGAGGCCGCGATCATGGAGGTGCTGTGGTCCGCTTCCGATCCGGCCACGGTCCGCGAGGTGCTCGGCGAGCTTGACCGCGACCCCGAGCCGGCCTACACGACCGTCATGACGGTCCTGGACAACCTGCACCGCAAGGGCAATGTGACCCGCGAGCGCGCCGGGCGGGCCTGGGTGTACCGGCCCGCGCAGTCCCGCGAGGAGTTCGACGCCGAGGCCATGGTCGCCGTGCTCGGTTCCTCCTCCGACCGCAACGCCACGCTGCTGCGCTTCATCGGCAAGATCAGTCCCGACGAGATCGCCCGCCTGCGCGAGATCCTCGATGCCCCCGAGGGGCGCCGATGACAGCGGCGCTGATCCTCCTCGCGTACGCGGCGCTGCTCGCCGTCCTCGGCCCGCGGCTGCTGGATCGGGCCCGATGGGCCGTCGCCTCACCGCGGCTGGCCATCGCCACCTGGTTCGCTCTAGCCGTCTCCTTCGTGCTGGCGCTGGTGCTCGCGGGGGCGGCGATCGTGGTGCCGACCGAGGCGTTCGCGGGAGGCGCGGCTGGGGCCGTCGGGGACTGCGTCCTGGCCCTGCAGGAGCTGCACGGCGAGGTCGGAGGCGCGGTCATCGCGGTGATCGCCGCCGCCCTGACCTGGGCGGTCCCGCTGTGGGTGGCCGCCGCCGGCGCCATGGTGGCGCGGTCCACGGGTGTCGAGCGCTCCCGGCTGCGCCGCGCGCTGGCGAACACCCCCCGGAACCGCGACCTCGGTGCGGTCGTGATCGAGTCGCCGTGTCCCGCCGCGTACTGCATCCCCGGCAAGGAGGGCCTGATCGCCATCACCTCCGGCGCGCTCGCGCTGCTCGACCGGCCCCAACTGGACGCCGTCCTGGCGCACGAACGCGCCCATCTCACCGGGCACCACCACCTGCTCGTCGCACTGGCCCATACCGGGCATCGCGCCTTCGGGCTCCTGCCGCTGTTCGCCCGGCTGCCCGAGCGCATCGGCCACCTGGTCGAGCTCGCCGCCGACGACGCCGCCGCACGGAGCGCGACACGCAGCACCCTCGCGCGCAGCCTCCTGAACGTCGCCGTGGCACAGACACCGGTCGAGGCGCTGGCCGCCAGCGGCGGCGACACCGTCGCCCGCATCGAGCGGCTGCTCGACGCGCCGTCCACTCCCGGCCCGGCGGGTGTCGGCACGATCCTCGGCGGCAACGCCGCCGCCGTGGTCACTCCGGTCCTGATCCTCGCCACTCCGATCCTCACGGCCGTCAGCTTCGCCTGCTGCCAGGTCTGACACCTCGTCCGGGCCACAGACTGGCAGCGCTCGCATTTATCTACTATCCTGCTTAGTAGACAAGGGCTGGATCGAGATGAGGTGCGATGTTCGAACCGCTGCGGGCGAGCCGGATCCAGGGCGAGACCGGCCGGACCGAGATAACCCTGGTCACCGAGCCCCGCTCCGACTTCTGCGACCGGGCTAAAGAGGTCCTCCACTACCTCTCGGCCGAGTTCGAGCTCACCGTCACCGAGATTCCCCTCGCCAGCGACGAGGGTCGAGCACTCGCGATTCAACACGCCATCCTGGCCGCGCCCGGCCTGCTCGTCGACGGCGTGCTGTTCAGCTACGGCAAAGTGGACGAAGATCGGCTCCGCATGACGCTCGCGTCCATCCGGCCGATCGGCGGCTGAGATGGAGTACATGCTGTACCTCCTGCCGATGATCGCCTTCGTCGTCGCGCTGGTGTTGTTGACGCGCACGGCCGGCCGCCGCAAGACGCCTGGCGGCGACGGCCGCGCTGTCCACCCCGACCATTGGGCCGAGATCGCCGCGCTGCGAGCCGAGGTCGAGCAGCGGGAACGCGAGGCGCAGGAGCGGTGACGAGACCGGCGAGTCGACGCGCGGTACTGGCCGCTGCCGGAGCCGCAATGGTCCCGGCCGCGTGTGCCGCCCCCGATCCCCGCACCGACACGCAGCGCGCTGCGGACGCCGCCGGGGAGGGCACCCTGGAGTTCATCGAGGTGCCCGACCGCGCGGAGCCGGTCGAGATCACCGGGGAGCTCCTCGACGGCTCTGACTTCGACCTCGCCGACTGGGCGGGGAGCGTCATCGTGATCAACTTCTGGGGATCCTGGTGCGCCCCCTGCCGCGAGGAGGCCCCCGAGCTGGTCGCCGCCTACGAGTCGCGTCAAGCCGAAGGCGTCGAGTTCCTCGGGGTCGACCTGCGCGACGAGGTCGACGCGGCCGCGGCATTCCACGAGCGGTACGGCATCGAGTACCCCAGCCTCTTCGACCCGGCCGGCGAGACCATCCTCGCCTTCACCGACATCCCGCCCAACGTCGTTCCGGCCACCGTCATCCTCGACCGCGAGCTCCGGACGGCGACCGTGTTCCGAAAGACCATCACGCAGCGCGAGCTCGAGTCCTTCATCGACGAAGTCCTCGCCGAGGCGACCTAGCGTGGCCGGGACCTTCGCCGAGATCGCGCAGACCGGGCCCCTGCTCGCGGCCGTCGGCGTCGCCGCGCTCGCCGGACTGGTGAGCTTCTTCGCTCCTTGCATGCTCCCGCTCGTACCGGGATACGTCTCGTATGTGACCGGCCTGGCCGGGGCCGACCTCGACGCCGTTCACGACCGCCGCTCCGGAAACACGGCGGTCAAGATCCGCGGCAGCGTGCAGGTGCGAGTCCTGGCAGGCGCCGGGCTGTTCGTCCTCGGCTTCACAGCGGTCTTCACCACGATCGCTTACGCGGTAGGGGAACTCGGGCGAGCACTGCTGGTCAACGCCCGCCTGATCGAGGTCGTCGTCGGTGTCCTGATCATCGTCCTGGGCCTGGCGTTCCTCGGCCTGGTTCCCGGGCTCGACCGCACCGCGCGCATCCGCAAGCTGCCCGCCGTCGGTCTGGCGGGAGCGCCCGTGCTGGGGGCGACGTTCGCACTGTCGTGGACGCCGTGCCTGTCGCCGACGCTCACGGCGGTGCTCGGCCTGGCCGCCGTCGAAGGCTCGGCGAACCGCGGCGCGGTCCTCGCCGCGGCCTACTCGCTGGGGATGGGGCTGCCGTTCATCGCGTTCGCCCTGGGGCTGCGATGGATGATCGGCGCGGTCGGCTTCATCCGACGACATGGCCGCTGGATCACCTGGGCCGGAGGGATCCTGCTCATCGCTGTGGGCATCGCCCTGGCGACCGGTGTCTGGACCTTCTTCATCAACTGGCTGCGCGTGGCCGTCGGCCCCGGCCAGATCGGGATCTAGGGGGTGAGGGTCACGGTGCCGAACCGCCGCCGCATCGCGTTCTGGCTGGTCGCCCTCACTGCGCTGCTCGCCTTCAGCCATCTGTTCGGGTCGACCGGCGACCCCCATGCGGTGATCTCGCCGGACCACCACACCGAGGAAGCCGACGAGCACCCGTCGTCCCACGACGACGAGGCGCCCACCTGCGGAAAGGCGTCGCCGCCGACCCTGAACCTCCTCCCGCCCCTCGAACTCGCACCGCATACCGCACTTCTCCGCGACGCCACCGCGGTCCCGGCCGTCCACTGCCGAGCCGCCGCGGGTGACCGGCCACCGCCGGACCTCGTCGCCGTCCTCCAGGTCAACCGGGTCTAGAGACCGAAACCCGCAAGCGCCGCCCCGGACCGATCCGGGCACCCGCGCAACGGGCACCTCTCCGACCCTCTTCCCTTCCCGGGCCCTGCCTCGATGCCGGTCCGGGCGACCTGAGACGAAAGGCAGCAATCGCCATGTGCGGATTCGTAGTCCGAATCGGAGTCGACACCGACCCCGGTGAGCCGGGCCTCGCCGACCTGCTCCAACTGATCCACCACCGCGGCCCCGACGAGACCGCGGTCGACCCCGCCGAGTCGCCGGTCCGGATGGGTTTCAAGCGCCTCTCCATCATCGACGTCGCCGACTCCCATCAGCCGATGCGCTACGACGACGGCAACCTCTCCATCGTCTTCAACGGCGAGATCTACAACTACCTCGAACTGCGCGACGAACTCGTCCGCAACCACGGCGCGGTCTTCGCCACCCGCGGTGACACCGAGGTCGTCCTGGCCGGGTTCCGGCACTGGGGGCTGGACCTTCTCCAGCGGCTGCGCGGCATGTTCGCCTTCGTGGTCTACGACCGCGACGCGGACTTCGTCTTCGCAGCCAGGGACCCCTTCGGCATCAAGCCGCTGTACTGGACCGAACACCGCGGTGCGGTATGGCTGGCCAGCGAGAAGAAGGCCCTGCCCGGGATCGACAGCCCCGACCTCGTCGACACCGACGCCCTGGGCCACTACGCCACCTTCCAGTACCCGCCCGAACCCGCCACACTGCACCGAGGCGTCCACCGGTTCGAGGCCGGCCATTTCGCGCTGTTCCGGCCGGGCACCGATCCGCGTCCGCAGCGGTACTTCCAGCCGATGTTCCGCCCCGCTCGCGTCGACGACGCCGAGCGGCTGCACGCCGAGATCGCCGAGGCCCTAAGCGAGTCGGTGCGGATCCACATGCGCTCGGACGTGCCGGTCGGGGCGCTGCTGTCCAGCGGCATCGACTCCACCACCATCGTCGCGCTCGCCCGCGAACACAACCCCGACCTCCTCACCTTCACCGCCGCGTTCACCGATCCGGGCCTGTACGACGAACTGGAGGTGGCCTCGCAGACCGCGACCGCGCTCGGGGTGAAGAACATTCCCGCGCCGGTCTCGGTCGAGGACGTGATCGCGGCGTTGCCGACGATCGTCTGGCACCTCGACGACCCGGTCGCCGACCCGGCGATCGTCCCGCTGTACTTCGTCGCCAAGACCGCCGCCGAACACGTGACCGTCGCCCTCGGCGGTGAAGGCGCCGACGAGCTCTTCGGCGGCTACACCATCTACCGGGAGCCGCAATCCCTGCGTCCGGTCACCGCCCTGCCCGAAGGCGCCAGGCACCTGCTGCGCCGCGCCTCCCGGGCCCTGCCCGACGGCGTCAAGGGCAAGAGCTTCCTCGAGAGGGGCACCGCCGAACTCGAGGACCGCTTCATCGGCAACGCCAAGATCTTCACCGGCCAGGCCAAGACCGAGCTGCTGCGCCACCCCGCACCCGACTACCGCGACGTCACCTCGCGGTTCTGGCAGGAGTCGGCCCACCTGGATCCGACCACCCGCATGCAGTACCTCGACCTCCACACCTGGATGCGGGGCGACATCCTCGTCAAGGCCGACCGGATGTCCATGGCCCACAGCCTCGAACTGCGCGTGCCCTTCCTCGACAAAGGGGTCTGGGACGTCGCCTCCCGGATCCCGGTCGAACACCGACTCTCGGGAACGCAGACGAAAGTGGCGCTGCGCAGGGCCGTCGCGAAGCTCGTCCCGCCCCCCATCGTCGAGCGACCCAAGATGGGTTTCCCCACCCCGCACCGGCAATGGCTGGCCGGGCCGATGTTCGAATGGGCCGATCAGGTGTTCGCCAAATCCGGCTGCGGGCACCTGCTCGACCTCGAATACGCGCGCCGCCTCCTGCGCGAGCACCGCGAGGGCCACGACCAGGCCCGCAAGATCTGGACGGTCATGGTCTTCTGCCTCTGGTACGACCAGATCGGAAGCCGCTCCGCGCCGTAATCGCCCGCCGCGCTCAGTCACGATCAGCCGCATCTCTAGAATCGTCACTGCCGCACAGGAACGGCCTCCAGCAGCGCGTCGGCGAGCGCGGTCATCTCATCGGCCGCGCGCTGCTCGTCGACCTGCGTCTCGTCCCACGCTCCGAAGATCGCCAGGCTGTAGCGGTAGTCGGTGCCGACCATGCCGGTCGAGACCAGGAAGCGGTCGGGCTTGCAGCAGCCCCAGCCCTGCTTGACCGCCGAGGCGAGCCCGTCCGCGGCCGCCGGAATGCCGAAGGTCTGGTCGAACCCGTCCGCGCCCAGCTCCTCGATGGCGGCCAGCGAGTCGAAGATGATCTGGCGTTCGCGGTCCGGCTGATCGGCACGGAGGTACTCGTAGATGCGAACCACGTCCGATGCGGAGATCAGCGTGTCGCCCCACCGTCCCCAGTCGGGAGACGGTTCGGTGTACCGCAGGTCCATCACGAGCGCCTGCTGCTCGACCACGGCGGGTCCGTTCAGTCGCCCCCACAGTTCCGAGGCGATGGTGTCGTCGCTCTTGGCGAGCATCTCCGTCACCTCGGCGACATCGGCCTCCGCTTCGAGGGCGGCCACCGCGATCAGCAGTTTGACGACCGACTGGGAGTAATGGACCTGGTCCGCGCCGAATGTGATCAGCGGTCGGCCCTCGATGGAGTCGTAGAGCGAGAAGCTGAACTCGCCCGTCAGTCCCAGTTCCCGGATGAGCTCCTCGCCGACGGATTCGGGGCGGAGTAGTCCGGCCCGGAACTCGGATGCGGCCGGTACGTTCCCGCCGACCGCCGTCCGGGATGGTGTCGTGAGCGCATTCCCGACGATCACCGACGTGGTCAGGATCGCGAGGGTCGCCAGCGCAGCGATCAGCGGGTGGGTGACGATGAACCTGCGGACCATTGGTGTCCTTTTCGGAATGAGTGCGTTGCGGTCTCCGCTGTCGCAGGCGCGTGCGCTGGGAGTTCGCAACTCGGCCGATCGCGGGCACCGCGACGAGACCTGATCGGTCGGCGACCGGCCCCGCATCGCCTCGCGCCCCAGACGGGCGGGAAGGCTCGCACACTACTACGATGCTTAGTATAGTGGTGGCCGGGCTTGGCACACTTCAGGTCGGGTTCGGCCGGACACCGGAACTTCAGCCCCCTTCGCGTGCTCATGCCCCAGGTCCCCATCCGCCGAACACCCGCGTCGCACCCCGACCTCCCCGAAGGAGCACCCTGCTCATGAAGTCGTCGACTGCTCGTCGCAAATGGACCTCTGTCGCCGTGATCGGCGGCCTCCTCGTCTCCGCGGTGGGCTCGGCCCCCGCGTGGGCCCAGCGGGACACCGAGGAGATCAACGACGAGATCGAGGAGACCGACCAGGACCTGACCGCGGCGGTCGAGGAGTACAACCGACTGGCGCAGGAAGCGGAGGACAACCGCGACATGATCGCGCAGACTCAGGAGTCCCTGGAGGCGGCCGAGGCCGACTTGGACTCCCTGCGCGGGCAGCTCGCCGACTACATCACCGCAACGTACGTGGACCAGGGGATCGGCGACGCCGCGCTGCTGCTCGAATCGGGCTCGCCCGACGCGTTCGTCGAGCGCCTCGACCGACTCAATTCCGCGAACCTCTACAACTTCGACCTTATGGACGAGCTCAAGACCGCCTCTGAGGAGTACACCCTCCAGCTTGATCTCCTGAACGACCTCCAGACCGACCTCGACGAGCAGGAGGCCGACCTGGAGCAGCAGCAGGACGAACTCAATGCCCGGATGGGCGATCTCGAAGAGGAATGGCAGGCCGCCGCGGGCGACGCGATCACCGACTACGACCTGCCCTACATGACCGACGACGAGTACGCGGTCGTCTCATACGCGCTCGATCAGGTCGGCAAGCCGTACGTGTGGGGATCGGCCGGGCCGGACTCATACGACTGCTCGGGCCTCATCCTGCGCTCCTACGCGCAGATCGGGATCGAGCTGCCGCACAACGCCGCCGCCCAGTACAACGAGACGCCGAAGATCAGCCGCGACGAGCTGCAGCCGGGAGACCTGGTGTTCTACAACGACCTCTCCCACATGGGCATGTACATCGGCAACGGATTGATCGTGCACGCCCCGAACTCCCGCACGGTCGTCAAGGTCGTCGAACTCGACCACGGCAACGTCTGGTACGGCACGACCACCGTCCTCCACTAGCGTTCCGTGACCCCGCCGTGGACCGTGGTGCGTGTTACAGTCGCGGATGCCGTCGGCCCCGTTCGCGGCAGAGTTCCCGTCGATGATGCGAGGTGTCCACTGGACCGCAGGCGATTCGCGCTCTGGCTGGTGGCAATCGCCGCACTCCTCACGCTCGGTCACCTGCTCGGTCCGCAAAGCGACCTGCACACGATGTCCCTGCATGACCACGAAGTCGAACAGGACCACGCGGACGCGCCCTCGCACGACCACGGGGCACACACATGCGGCCTCGCAACGCTCCCCGACACCAGTGCCGACGCACCTGCCGACGGCGCAACCGACCCGCTCATCGCAGACTGCGCGAATCCGGCTGCGCCGGTTGCGGACACCGTCGACGCCAGGGACCGATCCCCCACCGATCTCGTATCCGAACTTCAGGTCAACAGGGTCTAGGAGCGGCAGCCCGCAACGGGCGGCCTTCATCACCTCCGACCCTCTGGCAGTGCTGCGCGCTGCCGAACGACCTGAAGCGAGGGACCATCCATGAACCAACCCCAAGACGCCCGCGTGCCGTTCGACCGGCAGGCGCCGCGCGGACGCGCCCACGGGCGTGAGCCGTCCCCCGAGATCGACGACCGCTACCCGCCCCGGCGACCCTCCCGGCGCTATGGCACCGAGGGCATCGAACGGCGGTCTGCATTCGACCTCCCCGAAACGCAAGCGGGGAGTGCACCGACGGCCGGGTACTACTCCGCTGTCACTCCCCAGCGGACCATTCCACGTGCAGGTCGCGCGGCGGGCCTCGCTCCCGCTGAACGGCGGGGTGGCGGTCCGGCCGAGTCGTGGGCCGATCCGTACCCGGACCAGCGGCGCGGCGGTGCCCCTGCGGCCGACCGCGTGCCGACCGGGCGCGAAGCGGACGACGACTGGGACACGCACGTCTTCTCCCTCCTCACCGACCGGGCTTCCACCACGGCCGCCGCCGACCGCCGCGACCGGGCGCCGTCCTCGTCTCGGACTTCGTTCCTCGATGGCCCGAACGACACCGAGGAACCTCACGACATCGCCGGGGGCCGTACCGAGGCCAGACTCGCACGCCAGGTCGCCGCGATCGCCAGCCTGGCAGCCGGTGTCGTCCATGTCTTCGCCACTCCGACCCACTGGGCGGAGTGGCTCCTGGCCGGGATGTTCTTCGCCGCCACCGCAGCGTTCCAACTGCTTTGGGGGCTGCTGGCCCTCCGGTTCGGGAACACCTTCATCAAGGTGGCGGGGCTGCTGGCCAACCTCGGCTTCCTCGGGCTCTGGGTGGTCAGCCGCATGTGGGGAGTGCCGTTCGGCCCGCACGCCGGCGTACCGGAGGCATTCGGTGCGGCCGACCTGATCGCCGCTGCAATGGAAGTCGCCATCGTCGTCGGGCTGCTGTGGTCACTCCTGCCGCGCGAGCGCCACGGCGTCCTCACCTCGGGAGGGTATCGAGCGGTCGTCGTGCTCTCCTTCGTCGCGCTCGGCGCGATGGCAGTTCCGGGAGCCACTGCCGCACTTGAACACAGCCACTCGCATGATGCCGAGACTGCCGACATGGAGGACGACGGCCACGACCACGAGCACGGCACCGACGAGTCGACCGACATGGAATCCCCGGCGGACACGACGAGCGCCGACCCCGAAACCGAGGAGTCCGAGCCGGCCGAGGACCATACCCACGCCCCAGGCGAAGAACACGACTGAGCCGAACGCCCACCGTCAGTGGGGCCCGAACTCGTGCATGGAGTGGCTGTGTTCCTTCGAGCAGGCGCAACGAGGGCGCCACCGGGGTCGATGCGGCGGTCTCGACGGACCCTGACCGGTCAGTCCTTGCAGGTGTCGTCGGTGCAGCAGTCGTCCGTCTTCGCGGTGCCCGCCGCGGGTGCGCAGTCGTCGCAATGCTCGCCCTTCCAGGCTTCGATGCCCTCGCGGACGGCGACGGCGGCGATGACCAAAGCGGCGACGGGGTCGGCCCAAGACCAGCCGAGCGTGGCGTTCAGCACCAGGCCGATCAGCAGGATCGCCGACAGGTAGGTGCAGAGCAGTGTTTGGACCGAGTCGGCGACGACGGTGGCGGAACCGAGCTCGCGGCCGGTGCGGCGTTTGGCCCAGACCAGCAGCGGCATGACTACCACCGAGACGGCGGCGATGCCGATGCCGACCGGGGACGGCTCGGACTCGCCCCGGCCCAGGAGGGACCGGATGGCGTCGAAGGCGACCCAGGCGGCCAGGGCGAAGAACGAGGCGGCGATGAGCTTGAGCGCCAGTCGCTCGCGCGATTCGGGCAAGCGGGAGCGGAACTGCCAGATCACGATCAACGCGCTCGAGACCTCGACGAACGAATCGAGGCCGAACCCGATGAGGGCGGTCGAGGACGCGGCGGCGCCGGCGGCGATCGCGACGACGCCCTCGACGGTGTTGTAGCCGGCGGTGGCGTAAGCGAGGCGGCGGGAGCGGGCGTTCAGGACCTGGCGGCGCTCGGGGTCAGGAGCGCTCATGCCGCGGCCCCGGCGGGGTGGAGGACGGCGGGGTGGCCGGTCGCGGTGAGCATGCTGTCAGCGGCTTCGAGCAGATCGAGCAGCTCGGTGCGGGCGAGGCTGTAGTAGACCTGGCGGCCCTCGTTGCGGCCGACGACCAGCCCGCAGTCCTTCAGGCAGCCGACGTGGGCCGAGACGGTGGACTGGGCCAGACCCAGCTCGGCGACCAGGTCGGCGACCCGCAGTTCGATGCGGGCCTCGTGGTCGGCGAGGCGGCGGACGATCGCCAACCGGGTGGGGTCGGACAGGGAGTGGAACAGTGCCGCGGCCGGGGGGAGTCCGGCCTTGATCTCGTCGGTGAGGCAGATACCCCGCCCATCTTTCATCGTCATATGACGATGATATCGCCAAGTTCCGATGTTGTCGAGATCCGAACTCTTCGAGCCCGACGCCGCTTATCGGACCCTGGATGACCTGCCAGGAGCTATCCCTCCGGCGTCCCAGCGGTGGCCTTTGTCTCCCAGGTGGTGCCGCCGTCGGTGGAGCGGTAGAGGTCGGCGTTGTAGGTGCCGGCCCAGAGGACGTCGGGATCGGCCGGGTCGACGGCCAGGTGGCCCACGGCGTCCTCGGCATCGTCCAAGACCCAACCGGTGTCCCGCCAGGTCTGCCCATCGTCGTCGCTGAGGATCAGACCGGTGCCCGCGCCGTAAGCGACGACCCGCCCACCGGAGGGCGCAACGGTCACGGCCGTCACCGGGCCGCCCGCATAGAGATGCTCCCAGGCCGCGCCGCCGTCATCGCTCTTGAACAGGCCGTTCGGCGTTGCGGCCCAGACGGTCTGGGGGTCGACCGGGTCGGCGGCCAGCGAGTAGACCCCGCCGGTTTCCATGACGGCGGCGGCATCGACGCGGTTCCAACTGGTGCCGCTGTCGAAACTGGTGTAGACGCCGGCTTCGCCGTGGCCGTTGAAGCCGAAGACGCTGCCTTCGGCCCCGACGCTCATGGCGTGGAAGTCGACCTCGCCGGACAGGGCGGTCACCTCCCAGTTGGCGCCGGAGTCGGTGGAGGTCATGAATCCCAACGGGTTGGGCAGGTCGGAGCCGGGGGCCGGGTGCCCGGAGCTGAACATGACGCCGGCCTCGGTTGGGTGGGCGGAGAAGCCCATGAAGTCATGGAGTGTCTCGCTCGCGTAGCTCCACTCGTCGCCGTCGATCGCGATCAGACCCTCGTGGGTCGACACGTAGACCGTTCCCTCATCCCAAGCCGCGATTGCCAGCCCGTGCAGGTGTTGGAAGCCCTCGACGTCGCCGCCGGGCTCGGCGGTCTCCGGTTCGGCCGTACATCCGGCGACGGCCAGGGCGACCGCACCGATCAAGACCGGGAGACTGCGTGCGAGGCGCGGGCATCGAACACTCATGGATCACTCCGTAGCGGGCTAGTTGTGCTGTCCGGGCGGGGCGGGCGGCGACCGTCACGGGTGTGCGACCCATTCCCAGTGAATACTATCGACGATAGTAGTTTGGGGTCGTGTTTGTTCTCCGAACGGGCCCCCTAGCTCGGGCTGCACTGGCCGCAGCGGCAGCACCGCTGGCCGCACTCGCCATCGCGGCACCAGCCAGCGCGCACAACCAATTCGTCGGATCCATGCCCGAAACGGGAGCGACGGTCACCGATTCGGAGCCGACGATCACCCTCGAATTCTCCGAGACCATCGACGAGCGCTTCACCAAAATCGCCGTCCTCGGACCGGACGGGCAGACGGTCGAGATCGGCGAACCCGCCGCCTTCGGCGGCACCGTATCCGCCGAAGCCCGGTTCACCGTCTCCGGCGAACACACGATCGGCTACCGGGTCATGTCCGACGACGGCCACCCGGTCGAGGACGAGATCACCTTCACCGTGGAACTCCCCGCCGAACCGGACGGGCCCACACCGGCCCTCGACGAAGCAGAACCCCCGGCCACGCAGGCCGAGACCGGCGAAGAGGACGGCGCTGCATGGGTCCCGACCGCACTGGTCATCGGCGGCATCGCCCTGGTCGGCGCCCTCGCTCTGTTCCTGCCGAGGCGGCGATGAGCCCCTCGCCGATCGCGTCGCGGCGCCGCTGGCCTCTGGCCGTCGCCGCGCTCGCCGTCGCAGCGGGGGCCGGAGCGCTCGTGCTGCAGTTGAGTGGTGCCGCTGACGTCGCCCCCGTGGCCGGCATCCCCACCCGCGACCAGACCGCGGTGTGGGCCGTCGGCCTCCTCCGCGTCGCGGTCGACGTCCTCGCCGTAGCGACCGTGGGCCTGCTGCTGGCCGCGGCCTTCCTCACCCTCGGCCGGGCCGACGACAGCGGCCGCCTCGTCTCGCCTCACGGCTACCGGTGGCTGCGCGCCGCCTCGGTCACCGCCGCACTGTGGAGCCTCGCCGCACTGATCGCCCTCCCGGTCACCCTCGCGGACGCCTTCGCCACGGACGTCGGCCAGCAGATGCGCCTGTCGGCCATCGTCAGCTTCGCCACCACCGTCGACATCGGCCGCGCCTGGCTCGCCGTCGCCGTCATCGCCGCCGTCTGCGCGGCCGTCGCCCGCTCGGCCATCACCACATCCGGCGCGGCGATCGCCCTCTCCCTGGCGTTCAGCGCGATCCTCCCGCTCCTGCTGGTCGGCCACAACTCCTCGGCCGGCAACCACCAGCAGGCGGTCAACGCACAGATCCTCCACGTGGGCGGCGCCGCCTTGTGGGCCGGTGGTCTCCTCGCGATCCTCCTGGCCCGCAAGCTATCTGCGGAAACACTGGCGATCGCCGTCTCCCGCTACAGCCGCCTCGCCCTGATCGGTTTCATGCTCGTCGCCATCTCCGGACTGTTCAACACCCTCACCCGCCTCACCTCGCCGGTCCAACTCTTCACCGACACCTACGGGCGGATCATGCTCGTCAAGGCCGCCGGACTCGCGGTCCTGGTCGGCATCGGCTGGGCCCACCGCCGAAGCACCATCCCCGCACTCGCAGCCGGGAGGCGGAGCCCATTCGTCCGCCTCGCCATCGTCGAGACCGTGCTGTTCGCCGCCGTCGTCGGCATTTCAGCCGCCCTCACCCGCACGCCGCCCGCACCAGGTGACATGCCTTCCGACTCCTTCGCCAAGTCACTGCTCGGCTTCAACATGCCCCCGCCGCTCACACTCGGCACCGCGCTCGGCCGGTGGTACATCGATCCCTGGTGGGCGGCTCTCGCACTGACCGCCGCCGGACTCTACCTCGCCGCCGTCCGCGGCCTCCGCCGCGAAGGCGAAGCCTGGCCGGTCGGGCGGACCGCCGCCATGCTGGCCGGATGCGCTCTGGTCCTCGCGGCCACCTCCTCATCCCTCGCTCTCTACGGACCGGTGCTGTTCTCCGGACACGTCGCCCAGCACCTCGCCCTCGCCGCCTTGGCGCCCCTGTGCCTCGTGATCGGCGACCCGATCCGCCTGGCCCGCAAGGTGCTTCGCCCAAGCTCGACGCCGGGGATGCGCAGTGCGCGCGAATGGCTCGACGTGTGGGCCTCAAGCGCCCCGGCCCGGGTACTGCGACAGCCGAGTGCCGCGACGGCGCTCTATGCGCTGGTGCTGTTCGGCATGTACACCCCGGCGCTCCTGGAATCGCAGTTGCGGTCCCACGGCTTCCACCTGGCCGCCACCGCTCTGTTCCTCACCGCCGGATTCGTCTTCTTCCGAACCGTGCTCGACCCGACATTGACCGCACCGGCAGTCCGATCGACCATCCTGGCCCTGCTCGCGATCGGCTACGCCGCCTTCGGTGCATGGCTCGTACTCGGCGACGCCCGACTCGCCCCAGACTGGTTCGAAGACCTCGGTCGTACCTGGGGACCCGACCTCGCCGCAGACCACCGAATCGGCGGCATCCTGGTCTGGTCCCTCGGCGGACTCAGCGTCCTCGGCGCAGCGGCGACCCTGTGGTCCAAGCGAAATGGTCGCGCGCGTGACAACACCAAACTGCTATGACAATTCACAGAGGCGGCTGCTATAGCTGGCGCTGCCAGCAGACGTCCGCCAATCGCAGATGAGTTGTCGGTGAGCCTGCGGGGCACTGGTGTCGTGACCGTAAGCGTCGCAGTCCCGCTTTCCTCCTGAGGGTCGCGCTCTGAGTGTCTCACCAGTTCATGGATAGATTGATCCCGACATTCCTTATATAGGCAGGGTGCGTGCTGTTTTCCGCGCCGAGTGAGCGAGGGTGCGCGCACCCGACAACCGGGAGAAAGCCGCAGCTGGAGTTCTGAGAAGCTGGAACCGGAGTGAGGTCGAGAAACCGAGAACGAACCTGCAGTTTTGAACGACATCGGTCAAGCTCTGGTAGATCTTCGCGCCGGAACGCTTGACGAGCGGCTCGTTTCGTATCTCGCAGTCGACGGGCGCGAATAAATCCGCGCAGCTGCCGCAGTGCTTCTTAGTCGTTCTAGCCTCTTGGACGCAGTCAATATCAACCGCTTGTCCAAGGACGACTCCGCTCTAGTGCGGCGCAGCCTCGCATTTGCCCTGGCGTCAGCCGACGACGCCGATATGGAGAACATCAGCGATGCGCTTGCCGAACTCCAGGCGGATTCCCGCAGAAGCATGCGCCGTGCACTGAACCCGTTGTAGATCAATTTTCAGGAAGTCGGATTGAAGTCCGGTCAGGCATGTCTTGGAACCATTCTGCGATGCTTTCTCTTACGCGTCGACGCCAGCGAGTCACCTGGTCTGGGCTGAGTCCGTGGGCTTCGGCGTAGTCGTTGACGCTCTGGCCGTCGAGGAAGGTGTCTTGGATCATTCTCTCGTCGTTCTTGTCGATGGCGCCGTCGCGGACGGCCCGGGCGAGGACGAAGTCGACGTGGCCGTCGGGCTTGCGGGGCGGACGGGATTCGTAGACGACTGAGGTCATCCCTTTCTGATAGCGGCCCAGCTCCTTGGCGTATCGACGGGCCTCGGTGTGGGCGCTGTTGCACAGACGCCTGACGATGCGCGGTGCGACGAGGTCGACGTCGGGCAGCGCGGTGGTGAACCCTTCGATGGCTGCTGACTCGATGTCGGCGCGCTCGGCGTAGCTGGGTGCGAACCAGGCCGCCTTCCGGACTGCGTTCCGCAGGCCCGGCAGGGCCAGGGCCGCGCAGATGAACGTCCACGGCGCGGGTTCGTTCCGGGCTCGCCTGACCAACTCGGCCCACAGGACATCTTTGGCCTCGAGCGTGGTGTCGCGGTCGCTCAGGAAGGCCGCGATCTCGAGTAGGTCCATCTTGCGATCGGGGAAGACCTGCAGGTTCGAGGTGCTGACGTTGTCCTGGTCGTTGGCGAGTGCGGCGAACGCGTCGGCGACGACTTCAAGCGGTGTCATGTCTGTGCGCATGATTTGCTCCTGGTTGCTTGTTCGAGGCTGGTTGCCTCGGTGTTCTCCCAGGTAGCGCGCGCACCCGAGGGTGCGTCCAGTGCCTCGCGCACCCGACGCCTGGAGTGCGCGCACCTCCCGCTGCGCACCCTGACCCGGGCCTGTGCACCCTCTCCGCGAACCCCGCGCCCGCCGCGCTGACCCGTCATTCCACCGTCCTGGGGGTGCGCGCACCCTCCGGCTGGTGCTTTCCGACTGGTCGCGCTGTTTCGCCTGGTCGGGTGCGTGGCAGGTGCGCGCACCTCCGCGGAAATGCCCGCGCACCCTGCCGTACCTAGGTGAGTCGGTCGGACAGATGGCTGGCTCGGGTCCCGCCAGGCGGGTGCGGTCCAGGCTTCCTGTTCGCACCTGACCTGAGGAGGTGGTGTCTCACCGAGCACCGACCCCCGCCGGCGGGCCCGGTCGGCCCGGCCAATCCCCGGGCCGACCTCACGACTCGATCGCGCCTGGGGGGTGCGGGACGTGGGAACGGCTCACCGAACATCGAGGGCTCGTCTGGCCCGATGGCTGCCGCCGTTGGCGGCGGTCGGTGTGGGCGCCGGAGTGCTTGTCCTGTCGACGCCGGGCGCGGTTTTGGCGGACACCGAGGACATCGTCCGGGTGCTCGACAATCTCAGGCTGTGGATTGTCGGCATTGCCGGGACGGTGGTCGCGGTCATGCTCACGCTCGCAGGTCTGCGATACCTGCTCGCCAATGACCCGGGTGAAACCGAGAAAGCGAAAACGCTCCTGAGAGGCGCGGCGATCGGCTTCGCGATCGTCATTCTCGCCATCCCGCTGGTGGAAATCCTCAAGGGCATTCTGGGGGCGGAGTAATGGACTTCCTCTCCGACATGTTCACCGAACTGTGCGAGCTGATCTATCGATCGGTGGCCGACATCCTGTCGTGGATTCTCGCGCTGCTCGGAGAGTGGGATTGGGTCGCCCTGTCCGACGAGATCTATTACGCCGCGATCCCGTTCGTCCCGCAATTCCAGGTCGTCGTCGCCGCTTCCTATGGCTTGGTGATCGTCGTCGGCGGCTTCATCATCATGTCGCAGGAATCGCTGCAAACTCGTTATTCGATCCGGGAGATCGCGCCACGGCTCATCGTCGGTTTCCTGCTCTCCGGTCTCGCCGTGACGATCTGCTACGAGGCATTCAAGCTCAATTGGGGCATCGTCAGCGCGTTCCTCGATACCCCGGCCGGTTGGGTGCCCGAGGCGAACGCCGAGACCCAGGCTTTCGAGGACGAATTCGGCATGCTCGGATGGTCGGAAGTGGAGATGACGGCTGCCGATTATCTGCTGGCGACGGTGTACAAACTCGTGTGCATTGTTGCGGTCGCGATCCTCCTGGTCACCACGATCCTGCGGAACATCGCCTGGTTCTTTGTCGTCGCCCTCGCACCTGCCGCTTTGGCCTGCCATGGCCTGCCGGTGACGGAGCGGTTCGCCGTCTATTGGTGGCGGATGCTCGGCGCCTGCCTGGCGTCGTCGATCGGCCAGTCGATCCTGATCTGGATCTACCTGCAGATGACCGGATCGCTCTATTTCGGGATGATCAACGACATTGTCCCGATGGACGGGGTCTACGCGATCGTCCTGGTTTGGATGATGTGGCGGCTGCATATCGAGTGCTTCAAGATCGCGCGAGGCCGACCCATTTCGATCCCGGGTTCGCGCATGCTCGCCGCCTTCGTCATGTCGAAAGCCGCCACTGCCGGGCACGGCCGCAAACGCGATATCTCGGTCCCCGACACCGTGTGGGGCCGCAAAATGCAGGCGCCGTGGCACAAGCGCGGGCAGGACGGCAACACGGCGCCGGACCGATTCCCTGATCTGCCTCCTGAGCCCGAGGGCTTCAACGAGTGGGCCGGTTTCCGTGCCGGGGCCAATGCCCGGCACGCGGCGGAGGCCGGCGCCGCAGACAGGTCGCCGTCACCGCTGCAGGACGCCGCACCCGTTCACGCCGAGGGAGGCCAGCCTGTCCGCGTCCGGCCGGTGACCTACCCCGAAGGCGGGCATGGGCCGGTCCCGGTAGACCCGCGCAAGGGCCCGGAGGCGACCTCGCCGCTGGCCGATGCCGCGCCTGCGGAGGTGCCGATCGAGTCGATTCCCGACGGGACGTTGCTGCGGATCCGTCCGCCCGAGGAGCCCTCGACGGTCCGGGTGCGCGAGGACCAGGTGGTGCCTTTGGCGCAGCGGCGTACCGAGGCCACCGACGCCAACCGCGAACGCGAGGCCGACGCCATAGCCGCAGCGAACAAGCAGCAGGCCCAAGCGCGCCAGGAGCAAGCCGAACGGCGCCAGCAGGCGGCCAAGGACCAGGCCGAACTGCGCCGGAAGGCGACGGCGGCGATGGCTGCAATGGCCGCCCGTAACGGCAAGGGCGCAACCGTCCATGAGGTGCCTCCGGCGCGCGAGGTCCACACGTTCCCGCCGCCGCAGCCCGCACCGAAACCCGAAGGAGGCAAGTGATGGACCGCGGAGTCTACGTTCCGGCCGATCTCGATCTGCCCGACCGGATCTTGTTCAACTTGACCGCCCGCCAGGTCGCGGTCGTCGCCCCGGCAGCGGTGGCGCTGTGGATGCTGTGGCAGTCCCTGGCCGGCCAGGTCCACCCGATCTGGCTGCTGCTGGCCTCGGCGCCGATCGCCGCCGCTGCCCTCGCGCTCGCCCTCGCCCGCCGCGACGGCACCACCCTCGACCGCCTCGTGTGGGCCGCCGTGCGCGCCCCGCGGGCCCCGCTCGCGGCCGCATCGCCCGACGAGACCGCCCTCCGGGCCGCCGGCAAGGCCACCGGCCGAGGGCGCCTGAGCCGGGTGCGACCGGTACCGCCACCGGTCGAAGGCGTCGCACCCGACGGCGTCCTCGACCTCGGCCCCGCCGGGTGCGCTGTCGCGCTGGCGTGCGGGACGGTGACGTTCGACCTGCGCTCGAGTGCCGAGCAGGCCACGTTGTGCGAGGCGTTCGGCCGGCTGCTGCACGCCATCGAGGGTCACCTCCAGGTGTGCGTCGCCCAGCGCCCGGTCGACCTCACCGGCTACCTCACCGGCCTCGACGCGCGTGCGCAGGACCTGGGTGAGGGCCCGCTCCGCGCCGCCGCCGCGGCACACCGGGCCTGGCTCGCGAGTCTGACCGCCGGCCGCGAACTGCTCGCCCGCGAGATCACCGTGGTCGTCTCCGGGCCCGACGCCGAAGCCGCCTCCCGGGCGGCAGGCCAGGTCGAGGCGTTCTGCGCCCAGATCGGCGCGACCTGCCAGCGACTGGACCGCGCCACGTTGGCCGAGCGGATCCGGTTCGGCCTCGACCCCTTCGGCACCGCGAACGCGGCATTCGGGAGCTGGTCACGATGAGCGCCTTCCGCAACCGCCTCGGCCGCGGGACCCGTCCCAGTCTGGAAGCCGACCTGTGGCCCGACACTGCGGTTTTCGAGATGCGCCGGTTCCGTTCGGGGGATTCGTGGGGTGCGGTCCTGCTGGTGTGCGGCTACCCGGCGACCCTGTCGTGGGGGTGGGCCGCGCAGCTGACCGTGCCCGGCGCACGCGTGAACGTCGCCGTCCATCTCGACGGGGTCCCGGCCCCGGTCGCGGCCATGCAACTGCAGCGGCGCCGAGCGCGGCTGGAGTCGCAGCGGCGCTACCAGTCCGTGCGCGGGCGACTGGACGACCCGGCGGTGGAGGCTGCGGCCGCCGACGCCGCCGACCTGGCCGCGCAAGTGGCGCGCGGGCATGCGCAACTGCACCGCCAAGCGGTCTACCTCACCGCCTTCGCCGAGTCGCCGGCCGAGCTCGACCTGGTGTGCGCGAGGATCCGCTCCCGCGCTGCCGCGGCCATGATCGACGTCCGCCCGGCCACGGCCCGGCAGCTGCCCGGAGCGGTCGCGGGCGTGCCGTTCGGGACCGACCCGGTCGGCGCCCGCCGGACCGTCGACACCGCGGCCGCAGCCGCGAGCTTCCCGTTCGCCTCACCGGACCTGGACGGCCCTGTCGCCGACACGGCTGTCCTGTATGGAGTGAACCTGTTTTCGGGGACGCCGGTGCTGTGGGACCGGTGGGCGTCGATGGACAACCACAACAGCGTGCTCATCGCCCGAAGCGGGGCGGGCAAGAGCTACCTGACGAAGGTCTCGATCCTGCGGGAGCTCTACCAGGGCGTCCGGGTGGTCGTGGTTGACCCCGAATCCGAATACCTGGACCTTGCCGCGCACGTCGGCGGCACCGTCCATCGGCCCGGCAGCTCTGGTGCGCGCCTGGACCCCCTGGCGATGCCGGCCGATGGTGAGGCCGACGAGTTCGCCCGCCGCCGCCTGTTCGTCGGCACCGTGGTGGAGACGCTGCTGGGCGAGAAGCTCAGCGGCGCCGAAGCCGCAGTGCTCCAGCGCTCGGTCGCGGCCTGTTACGAGGCGGCAGGGATCGGCGAGGACCGGGCCACGTGGGCCCGACAAGCCCCGTCAATGGCCGATGTCGCTGCCGTCCTCGCCACCGACCCGGCCGGGGCCGATCTCGCCGCCCGTCTCGACCCGTGGGTCGGACCCGGCACGGTCTTCGACACCAGCGACATCGCTGTCGCACCGGCAGGAGTGCGTTCGCCGCTGGAGGTGTGGGATCTGGCAGCGGTGCCAGCGGAGCTCGCCCCGGTGGTCAATCTGCTGGCGCTCGATGACATCTGGCGCGGTCTGCGCCCGGGCGGTCCCCGGACGCTGGTCGTCGTCGATGAAGGGTGGCTGACCCTCAAGAGCGAGCAGGGCGCGGCCTGGCTCTCGCGCTTGGCGAAGAGCGCACGAAAGCGCAACGCGGGCTTGGCGTTGATCACACAGGACGCCGAGGACATGACCGGGTCCGAACTGGGCCGCACGGTCATCCACAATGCCGCCACGCAGATCATCATGCGCCAAGCAGCGCAAGCGATTGATGCCATCGCCGACGCCTTCAAACTCACCGCTGCGGAGACCGCGCTCATCGGCTCGGCTCGGCTCGGCGAAGGCCTGCTCCTCGGCGGCGGCGCGCACGTCGCGTTCCGGGTGATCGCCAGCCCCGAAGAACATCGCCTCGCCCTGACGGGCCTGTCAGCGGGGAGCCGGTCATGAAGCGGCTGTTGCTCATCGGCGTCCTCCTCGCGGCCGTCGCCGCCGGGTGCGGGCTCCTCGTTCTCGGCACAGCACAGCACGACCGTCACCTCGCGATCGGCGCAGGCGGCGGCTTCTGCGCCGCGAGCGAAGCGGACCTCGAGGCCGTCGCCGGCGCGCTCGGGGACGGCTACGGGACGACTCAGGCGGAGCATGCGGTCACGATCGTGCAGACCGCCGCCGCACGCGACCTGCCCGAACAGGCCGCCGTCGTCGCGCTCGCCACCGCGATGCAGGAGTCGGGAATCAGAGTCCTCGCCAACCCCGCTGTCCCGGCAAGCTACGACTTCCCGCACGACGGCGAAGGCTTCGACCACGACTCCGTAGGCATCTATCAACAGCGGCCCCATTGGGGCCCTGTCGAAGTGCTCATGGACCCTGCCGGTTCGGCCGGGTTGTTCTTCGACGCGCTGGAGCGCATCGACGGCTGGGAAGACCTGCCGGTCACCGTTGCCGCCCAAGAAGTCCAGGTTTCCGCGTTCCCGGATGCGTACGCCGACGACGAAGCCGGCGCACGAGCCGCCGTCGAGGCGGCCAGCGCCTGCGAGTGGATCCACCCCGTCGCCGGGTACGGGGTCGTTTCAGCATGGCGCAGCGCCGAGCGCCCGACCCACAACGGTGTCGACCTCGGCGCCCCGCGCGGTGAGCCGATTCTCGCCGCCAGCGCCGGCGAGGTCGTCACCGTGGTGTGCAACGCCCGCACGCCGGCCGGGCGGCAGTACTCATGCGATGTCGACGGCAGCCCGGACATGATGGGCTGCGGCTGGTATGTCGAGATCGCCCACGCCGAATCGATCCTGACCCGCTACTGCCACATGGGGCAGCGTCCCGAGGTGAGCGTCGGCGACACAGTCGAGCCCGGCGACCTCCTCGGCTACGTCGGCTCCTCCGGACGCTCCAGCGGCCCCCACCTGCACCTCGAGGTGCACCGGTCCCACAGCCCGAACTTCGATACGGCCCTCTCGCCGACCGTCTTCTTCGAGGCGAAGGGCGTGACGCTATGACCGAGCGACTGACCGATGCCTTTGCCGGGCTGGGGATCTCGTCGGCACTGCTGCTCTCGATCGCGGTCATGGCTGCAGCAGTGGCGCTGTCGGCGGGGATCCTGCGCGCCGGTGCGCGCCGCAATACTGCCGCGGCGTGGCGGGAAGGCGCCCGGTACGTGGTCATCGAGGCCCCGCCCGAAGTCGAACCGAAGTCGGCGGTGCTGGCGTGGAACCACCTGACCGCCATCGAGCACGGTCGGTGGCGGCGCTGGTGGTCGGGCCAGCCGCACCTGATCTTCGAGTACTGGTTCACCGGGGCCCGGCTGACGGTGCGGATCTGGGTGCCCGGCACCGTGGCGACGAGCCAGGTGGTGCACGCGGTCGACGCGGCCTGGCCCGGCGCGGTCTGCACCGTCGTCGATGCTGAGCCGCCCCTGCCGACCGGGGACCGAGTCCACATCGAGGGCGGCACCTTCCGGCCGGCGAAGCAGAGCGTGGGCGCTCTGCCGCTCGTAGCAGGGATCGAGGCCGGTGAGGTGCTGCGCGGCCTGGTCGCCGCCGGCACCTCCAATCGGGCCGATGACGTCCGCATCGTGCAGGTCGTCGCCCGCCCGGCCGACAGGGCCCAGGTGCGACGGGCGGCCAAGACCGCCGCCGGACCGAAAGCCGGAGGCTCCCTCCTGGGGGAGGTCCTCGACCTGATGACCCCCGGCACCGGACACCACCCCAAGACCGGGAAGGCACTGAGCGAACCGGGATGGGTCACCCAGCGCCGCAAGCAGGTCGCCGACCGCCTCGCCTCAGGCGCGCTGTGGACGATGCAGGTTCGCTACGCCGCCGCCACCACTGCCGGAAAGCCAGCCGCGGTCGCCGCGGCCCGGGATCTCGCCGCCGGGACGGCCGCCGTGCTCGGCGGCGCATGGCGGCGCAAGAAGCACCGCCACATCGCCGCGGCGGTGAACGGGTGGTCCGGTGGGTCCGGCGTGCTGGTCTCGGCCGCCGAGATCGCCGCCGTCGCGCACATGCCGGCCGATGCCGTCATGCCCGCGCTCGCCCGCGCCGGGGCCCGACCGATCGCACCCGCGCCCGAAGTGACCTCGGGGGGCCGGGGCACGAAAACCCTGGGGATCGCGGCGGTCTCCGGCCGCAAGGTCGGCCTCGCCGCTGCGGACGGGCGCTACCACGCGCACCTGATCGGCGCGACCGGCTCGGGCAAGAGCACCTTGATGGTGAACATGATCTTGCAGGACATCCGCGACAAGCGCGCCGTGGTGGTCCTGGATCCGCACGGCGACCTCGTGCGCGACGTCCTCGACCGCCTCGACCCGCAGACTGTGGCCGGGAGGGTGGTCCTCATCGACCCGGCCTCCGATGCCCCGCCGCCGGGTCTGCCGCCGGTCGTGCGCGCCCCCGACGCCGAGATCGCCATCGACTACCTCGTCGGCATCTGGCGCATGCTCTGGCCCGACCACTGGGGCCCCCGCGCCGACGACATCGCCAAGCAGGCCCTGCGCACCCAGGCCCAACTCCAGCAGCGCGACCTCGCCGGGCTCTCGGCGCTGCCGATCATCCTCGGCGACAAGGAAGAACGCGCACCCCTGGTGACGAACATCAGGGACGACGAGGTCCTGCGCGGGTTCTGGAAGTGGTTCGACGCCTTGCCCATCGGCGTCCAGACCCAGGCGTCGGGGCCGGTGCTCTCGCGCCTGCGCACGCTCCTGTCGCGGCGGTTCATCCGCGACACCATCGGGGACCCGCTCGAGCAGTACTGCATCGACCTGCCCCGGGCTCTGGACAATGGCGGGATCATCCTGGCCCGGCTTCCCAAGGGCGAATTGGGCAACGACGCCGCGAAGTTCCTCGGCTCCAACATCGCCGCGCAAGTCTGGCAGGCCGTCCTGCCCCGCCAGTCGCAATCGATGGAGGCCCGCAAAGACTGCGTCCTATACGCGGACGAGGGCCACAACTGGCTCCAGTTCCCCCAGATCCTCTCTGACATGTTCGCCGAAGCCAGGAAACTGAAGCTGTCGTTCGTGTTCGCCCACCAGCACCTCGGGCAGCTCCCGCGCGAGCTTGCCGAGACCCTGGATGCGAACGCCCGCACCAAGATCATCTTCTCGACCTCGCCCAAAGACGCGAAACTCCTTGCCGCGCACACCCTCCCGCACCTGGACGACCACGACCTGGTCCATCTCGGTGCCTACACCGCCGCCTGCCGCACCATTGCCGCCGGCGCGCCCCTGCCGGCCTTCACGCTCCAGACCCTGCCGCCGTCCGCACCGATCGGGCAGGCCGACACGATCCGCGCCGGTGCCGCCCGGCACCGCGCCTTTACCTGGGAGAGCGCATGAACACCAGCCGCCGCCGCAGCCGCACCGACGCCGAAGCCTTGACCGGACTCGCCGCCCGACTTACCCCCAGGGACTACGCGCTCCTCGACTTCCTGGCCCGCCACCGCATCGCCACCGCCGCCACCATCGCGGCGATCTTCTTCACCAACCGCCGTCGCGCCGCCCTGCGCATACAGACCCTCACCGATCTGGGCCTGCTCACCCGCTCAAAAGTCCCCGGTTCCGGCGCCTACCGCTACACACTCGCCTGGGCCGGCGCCGCGATCCATGCCCTGCGCACCGGAACGGTGCCGCCCAGCCGCGCCGAGGCCGCCTGGGCCGCCCAGCGCCTTTTCCACTCCGCGCACCGCCCGCACAAGGAAGCCGTCAACGGCTTCATCGCCCACCTCCACCTCGACGCCCGCGCCCTCGGCGGCGTCCGGGTGACCGAATGGCTCAACGAGGCCGAGGCCAGCGCCGAAATCATCGGCGCCCGCCCCGACGCGGCAGGAACCATCGCCTGGGACGACGGCCGCGCCCTGCGATTCTGGCTCGAGCTCGACCGCGATACCGAACCGGTCAGCGCCCTCGTCGCCAAGATCGCCCGCTACCAGACCGGCCGCCTGGCGGGCGCTCTCGGCGACCGCGTCCTCCTCTTCGGACTGCCCCACGCGGCCCGCCTAGCGGCGCTTGAACGAGCGCGCCCCGCCTCCAGCGACTTGACGGTCGCCGCCACCGTCACCCGAGGCATCCCCCAGACCGGTGACCTCTCCGGCGGCGACAACGGGCTCCTGGCCGACGACCTATGGCGCGTGCTGGGCGGTGCGTCGACGAGCCTGGCGTCGCTGGCACGTTGAACCAGGCCACCAAGACCTGGTCCAGATGCAGGGGTCCACATCAAGGGCGCCAACAGCACAGCCAAGGACCCGTCCACCCACTTGCCCCCGCGCACCCTGCGTTCGCGCACGTCACGCCCGCAATTCCGGCCGATCCATCAGGGTGAATATATAGTCATATACCCGCAGGGCCCCGTCCCCGAATTCGGATTCGCAGTCCCGTAATCCGATACCCCAGCCCTGCTCGGTTTGCTCTCCCACTCCCTTTCCCTCGCTTCGGTACCCGGGGCGTGTCGGTGGCGCCGTCCGCTACCGATGCCAGAGCGCGAAGCCCACCCCAGCCACCGCAGGCAGCAGCAGCAGCCAGCCTGTGCCGTTCGTGAACCACGAAACCAGCAGGAACACCGCACCGAGGACCAGAAAGGCGCCACCAGCCCCGAACCCGAGCGCTCGACGCAGATAAATACGAGCGAACATCGCCCGTGCAGCGAGATGCTCGGCAGGGCCAGGCGCTGGTTCCCGCCGCGACGACATCGTGCGATTCACAGCCTCATCCGGGCACGGAGATGCTCGGCCCGCCGTCGCAGATGGATGGCTGAGCGTTAGTGCGTACTCGTGCTGGCCGTAGCGGCGGAGGCGCCCGCTGTGGCTTCACATCGCCGGATCTTGTCTGCCAGCACGAGTGCCTCGGCGACTGCCAACGGCCGGACGCTCTGCTCGCGGCCATCCGCTGGGGCGAACGTCGCAAAGGACGGTTCCTCACCGAGGACGTAATAGCGGCGCACAGCGAACCCGTCATCCCACATCCCGAAGTGCCCGCACTGATAGGCGATGTACAGCTTTTCGGTGCTGTCGAAGCGTTCCAGGATCGTCATGGGCGCGAACGCCCTTGGGTCGCGAACCGTTTCGGTCATTGCCTTGAGCTGGTTGCCGGTCTCCGGATCGGTGACCCAACCGCTCTTCAACGCCCCCGTGTACTCCTCTGTCATGATGGTCTGCCCTAGCGCGCCGCGGCCGCGCCGCCACACCCACCAGTGGTAGACGATTTGGTCAATCGACAGCAAAGGCATCCGAGCCACAGTGCGAACCATGCCGACGAGCCGGTCGTTTCAGCCTCGGCCGATCCAAGCGGCACTACGACCAGGGCGAGCATCAGCGTTGCCGCCATCAGGACGGCGATGGAGAGCATGTCGACGCGGCCAGTGAGGCCGCCGGCCGCGGTCAGCATCAGGTACCCGAGGGCGGCGGCTGCGATGACGAACCCGCCGGCGATTACCCAAGCTGCCCGTGTCCCTGCATTCCAGCTCTGCGCCAATCCGAGCAGGCCGATGACGATGGCCGCCCATGCAGCGAATCGTGCGCCGCGGGCCAGACGGATGACGGGCGCCGGTTCCAGGACGTAGGAGAGGACCGGCCAGTAGCCGCGGGAATACGGTGCGGTGTCCATCCCCGCAGTCTAGGCTCGTCCGCTCTCCTGAACAGGAGATTCACTCCGTCGTGTGAAGACCTCGGGTGCGCGCACCCTCGCGCACCCAGCGCGGAAAACGCCGCGCACCCTGCCTATATAGAGCATTACTTCTTCACAACCGCACACTCCTGAGCCGCAGGTAGCGCCTGCCTCCCCGGAATCGCCGCCGGACCTCCCACCAGTCACCTGGTCGGAACCGACGGTCCCCGAGGACCACCGCCACCGGACTCAACCCACAACCGCAGCGCCGCACCGGCACTGCCCACACAGCACGTTCCCGAACCCGCACGCCACACGGCGCGCGGGCCTTCGTCGTGCCTTCGCGCACGACTCGACGAACAAGGAGTTCGACATGCCCTACCGCGATTGGAAGGAAGGCGACCGGTGCAAAGTGCGCCCCGTGTTCACCCTCCCGGCCGGGGTGCGCTCGCACTGGAAGATCCGCTCCCCCTACCGCATCACCGCCACCATCAAGAGCCTCAGCATCGCGCGCCTCGGCGTCGTCGCGATCGTCGTCCTCGATCAGCACAAGCAGCTGACGATCGACCCCTGTGACCGAGAGCAGGCGTTCACCCTGTTCGCTCTCCACGCTCTCGAATGCCAGTGCCGCGGCTGCCGGCTCCGCCCGCACGACCGGCGCTCCTGGCCGCAGCCGCTGCGCGCCTGGCGGTGGCTGAAGCGGACCTTCACCGGCAACGGCCGCAGGCCCCGGCACTCGCCGAAGCAGTCGCCGACGCTCGAGCCGGCCTCCGGCAAGTAGCACCCGGCTGCGGACCCTATGCCCGCTGCCGTCATCACCAGCGCGGGGCGGTGCCAAACGGCACCGCCCCTTTTCCGTGCCCCGCAGTGGGGCCAGAAGTACAGGCAGGAACGAAAGGAAACGACCATGGGATACGAAGCCACCTATCGGGGCCGGATCGAGCTCGACCCGCCCATGAACACGGCTACCTGGCTGGGCTTGCAGGGTCGCGAAGACTTCGGAGACGTTGCACCGAACCCTCATAGGATCCTTGCCCCGGTCATCGTCCCGGTGCTCTCAGGTGACCGCCGCCTGGTCGTCGCAGTCGAGCCCGGCGAATTCGGGTGCAAGCCCTCGGTGATGTACGGGGTCTTGCGGGACTTCGCGTGGTTCGCCTCGCTGTTCACCGACGAGGACAACCGCCGCTTCCGCCGCTTCTCCGGCAGCTTCGAGGGGCAGGGCGAGGACGGCGAACGGTACCGCTTGACCGTCGGCGATACCGACCCGGTCAACGAGGAGGTCTTCGACCAGCCCGAGTACCCCGCCGACTGACTAAGCCCACGAGGGGCGCAGCCAATGGCTGCGCCCCTTTTCTCATGCCCGCAGCACGAGCCTAGAAAAGAGGAATCCGACATGATCACCGACAACCTGTGCGCAACACTGCGTATCTGGGCCGGACCGGCGCAGGACCGTTTGGCTGCTGACGACACCAGGACCCCTGTTCCCTGGATCATCGCCTGCTGGGAAGACGGAGCCGGCCAAATCGCTACCTCCCTCCTCCCTGCGGCCACCGCCGCCCTCCAAGACCACCTCGGCCAAGCCGGTACCGACCCCGAGCAGCAGGCCCTGCCCACCGACTGGCACAAGGCCGCCAGCGACTTCTGCGCGCGCATGAGCGACATCGTCATGGGCGAACCCAGGTACCTGGCCGGAATCGGACTGGTCACCCGATCGAGGGCAGTCACCGGGCACCACGCGATGCGCATCCAGATCGCGGCGGCCCATGGCACCGCCTTCACCTACGAGCGCCAAGACGGCGGCTGCGAAACGCGGCTCCGCTTCAACATCGGCGACCCGCTGTGGTGGGACCAGCAGGCCGTTCTCGAGCCCCTGGAGCGCTACCGCGCCGCAGCCACCGGTTGGCCGCCCATGCTCCCCGATGCCAATACGGCCTGCCCGGAACCGGGCCCACGCCGGGCCCGGCGCGCGCTGAATCCCGATTCAGCTCAACGACTTTCAACGGCGCACCAGGAGGTGCGCCGTTTGCCGCATCCGCTTCATCGAAAGGAAAGCGACTATGAACACCAAAACAGACAACAGCACCGATCGGCGAGCGTGGCAGCACGCGGGAATGCTGGCGGTGAACTTCTGCGGGACCGACTGGACCCCGCTCCTGGACCGCCTCGCGGCCCTCGATGACGACCGCATCGGCCAGCTCACCGAGGCCGCTGCGCGTCTGCGCGAGGCCGACCTTGCTGCGGCCAAATCGATCGGCGTCTGCCGTGCCAGCGTGGAGCGCTTCGGCGCCGTCAACGACGAGTACCAGATCCACCTCGAAGACGCCGAGGCCATGCTCGCCGTCCACGGCTACCTCCATCCCTTTCACGGCCGGTTCCTCGGCACCGACGCGCACCAGGCGCTGGCGGACCGCCACCGCGCCCGGAACGTCCTCATCGACCTCCTGCTCGAAGCGCGCCTCGTCTTCGACGGCGTCGGCTGAGAGCAATCCATGCAGGGGCCGCGCTTCGGCGCGTCCCCTGCATTTCGTTCCACCGACTCGAAAGCAGGCCAACGCATGCCTCTTGACCCATCGATATTCGGGCTCCTACTGGGGGCCCTGCTCGGGACCGTCGCCGGGTTCGCTGCTCGCGGACTTCTCGTGGAGGCCGACAGGCGCCGCGCGCAACGACACCCGTGGCCGATCACCGCACCAGTCGCGCGAGACCTCGACGGCGCACGCCGCGTCATCAACAGCCTCGCAAGACAGCTCAACGATGCTCGTCGCGCTCAACACGGTAACGAACCGCCCGAGCATCTCGCCCAGACCTACCAGGTCGTTCTGCTCGGAGCCGCCGTGGACGAAGGCGACCTGGTGGCGATCTCGACCACCTTGCTCGAACTCATCGGCACGGCCGCAACCGAATTCGAACCGGACCGGCGAACCGATGAGCAGCGCTGACCGAAAGCAATTCCCCATTCCGCGCAATTGAAAGGAGTCACCCTTGAACCGCCGCAACCAGACTCGAACCCGACACCAAGACCTGCTCGAAGCCGCCGACCGCGTCCTCGCGCTGCCCGAAGCCGGCGCCCTTGCCACCGAAATGGCGCTGCGCGACGCGAGCATCGCCCGATGGACACTGCGCAGCCAATGCGTCCTGCAACTCCAAGAGCAGCAGCTCCAGAACCGACTCCCCGGGTTCGCTATCACCGAACTCGGCACCAGGGAGGGATGGGCCCGCCTGGGCCGCGTCCCGGTCAAGAACGCCAGTCGGGTCTACATCTTCAGCGAGCCCCGCCGCGAACGCGGATCCTTCCCGGTCTTCGACCGCAGCCAGACCCGCCCGACCGTGCCCGACAGGGACCGGCGGCAAGCCAAGCGGCCCGATCCCGCGCGGACATGGATGCGCACGCTCCAACGAGGGCTGCAGTCCTGCGGTTTCTCCCTCCAGTGCGAGACCAGGGAGTGCCTCGAGATCGGTGCCGAGGACCAGCAGCTGATTCTCACCGCCCCAGACCACCATTCGCCTGCGGCCCTAGCCGTCCTCGCTCAGCACTGCGCCGGCCTCTTCCTCGCCTCCAGCACAGGCGCCGCGCCGCGAGCGACCTGACCCGCAGGAGCCGCCAGCTCCGGCACACCGAGGAAGCGCCGATGCCGCCGCTTCCGACCAATCCACGTTCACAACCGAACGGAGAGAACATGAACGACAACGACCAACCGCCAGAACGCGCCTGCGCCAACACCGAGTGCACCAGCGGCGAGGCACCCCTTCCCGGCTACGACGACTGCGAAACCTGCGCGTGGGAGGGCCACCTCGAGCGCGAGACCGCGGCGCTGCGATCACGCATTGCAGACCTCGAATCCCAGCTCGAAGCCAGCCAGGATCTCCGCGCCCACCGCACCGCGCTGCGCGACTTCGACCGCGCGAGCGCCGACGAGTCCCGCACCTTCGGCGAACGCAACGCCGCACGGGCCGGGCTTGCCGCCCGGCTCCTGTCGCTCAGCGCCGACAAACAACCGGCCGCGCCTCGCGACGCCGAACGCGACCGCATCGTCCGAGCGCTGACCGACCTCCTCCACTGCAGTGAAGGCGCTGGCGCGTACGTCGACGAGATCATCAGCGACGCGGTGCGACTGCATGGCCGCGAGATCGAAGTCGAGGAGCGGGAGACCTGGAACCGCCGCGAGGAGATCGAGGTCGCCTGTCCCTACTGCGGCCAACGACGGCAGCAACCCAAGCACTGGCACGAGCCGTGCAGCGCCTGTCGGCTCCGGCTCGGCGGGCGCGAGGGCCGCATCAGCGACGACCCCGCCGAAGCCAACGAGCAGCGGGCGCTCCTGGTCGAGGACACCCTCGACGCGTTCGCCGCACGCACCGGCCAGAGCGGACCGCTCGCGCATGCCGACACCGAGACCTGCGCCGAAGTCCTGCGTGACTTCTACTGCAACCTCGGCCACTGGACCGATGCCCGACAGCTCGACTTCGACCAGATCGCCGCCGACGGCCGCGCCGTCTACCGCGAAGAACGCGCCGAAGCCGACGACAGCGCCACCGCCTGAACGCCCGGTTCAAACGGCCTCAGCGCTACCCAACCACCAGAAAGGGAAATACCCATGTCCACCATCTGTCACTTCGGCGACGGCGTCCTGCGCTGGCCCGAAGCCGACGGCCACGCCGGCTCGCCCGGCATGGTCGCCCTGCACGACGCACAGACCGAGCGCCGGCTCATTCTGCCGCGCATCCCGGTCGGCCGCACCGGCGTGCTCGTCGCCGCCATCGCCATCGGAGACCTGCCCGAGCACCTCGGCGAGGTCGATATCCACGCGAAGGACGCCGGATTCCTGAGCATCGTGCTCGCCTCGGGCACCGTCCGGGCCAATCAGCCCGCGCCCGGGATCGGTCCGGCCGACCTCATCGGTTGCGCCCCGAACGGCGCGACCTGGTGCTGGCTCGATCCTGACGCGATCGGCCTTGCCACTGACCGTCATGTCCGCCTCGAGTTCCACAACGGCTGCACCTGCACACCCGAAGCGGCGCACTCGACACCGCCGAAGAGCGTCGCTTCGATGGCGACGAACCCGACCGGCACCGAATAACTGCATACGTCGAAGACGGTGCGGGCCAAGCGAATTGGACCTCCCTTGGCCCGCACCTCCACCACGGAAATCCCAGCGAAAGGAAACGCAGTGTTCCTGCAATCGTACGTACACGCCGGATGCGGCGACATCGAACTGCTCGACCCCGCAGTGGTCGCCGCCATGACCCCCCTCTGGGTCGGCCGCACCCCCAGCGAGGAACTGGTCGGCATCGGCACCACCGGCACCGCGACCGGTGCCATCATCACCTGGCCCCTGGACGACCTGCGAGACGATGCGGCCGCCGACCGCTTCTTCCACACCTTCACCCAAACCCGGTGCCGCAGCGTATGGCTGATGGCCTTCACCCAGGATCCGATAGCACTCGCCGGACCGCTCGCGCACTTGGCCACCGCAGCCGACCACGCCTGGTACGGCTACGGAAGCCCCACTGTCGCGGTCACCGACTACGGGCGCCGCTGGGCGGCGGTCGACCGGAACCAGGCACCGGCGCTCACCGAACTCGCCTTCCAGCCGGTCCCCGAACTCGACCCGGTGGCCGCACGGATGTGGCTGCTGGCCTGTCGGGCCGGACGCGAGCAGAGCCGCACGCTCCAGACCTTGCGACGCCAACCCGACCCAGAGATGTTCGCCGCCACCGAACGCGCCCGCGATTCAATCCAGCAGGCGCGCAACGGCATCGACGCTGCCGTGCAAGCCGCTGACAACGCCGCCGCCCTCCAGCGGGCCCTGACCGAACCGGACCTCCCGGACCTGCGGCACACCGTCGCACTCGGTATGGCGCTCGAAGAGGATTCAGCCCTGCTCGCGGCCGCGATCGACGCGATCTGGACTGCTGACACCACCACCGCGGCCCGAGCCGACCTCTGGCAGCACCTGGCAGCAGCGGCCACCGGCGACGCCTACGGCACCACGACCGCGCTGGTCGCCCTCGCCGCCTGGCGCACCGGCGACCTCGCCTACGCCACCGCCGTTCTCGAGCACGCCGTCGACATCGGTGGCAGCCCGCTGATCGGCTGGCTGTGCGACCTCCTCGCCCACGGCGTCCCCGCGGCCGACCTGCACGCGGGAGCCCCGCTGATCCCGGCGCACCTGCCCGGGGCCACAGCCGGTCGCGCCGAGCAGGAAGAGAGGGCCTGACGTGAACACGACCGCCAACCTCGACGACCTCCAGCACTCCACGGTCAACCGCCTGCTCCGGGACGCGCTCGCCGAGTGCATGCCCTTGCCGCACAGCGGCATCATCGGCCTCCGACACCGGGAGGACCTGTCCTTGCACTGGCTCGCCGGTCCCACCGCGTGCCTCGCCGGCCGCCTGGGTGCCGGGTACAACTTCGCCGCGTCGATCAAGGTGATCGCCACCGAGTACACCGCCGTACGCCCGACCAGCGTGCCCGGCCTCATCGGCACCGGGCTGTTGTCCACGGTGCCGGGACCGGACGCAAACCTGATCGCCTTCGCGACCCTGGTCGTCGACACCAAGGTGCACACCGTCCGCTGGACCGCCGGCGCCGCAGCCCCGACCTGGCGCATCCAAGCCCAGGCCGATGCCGGAACCGGGACGACGACTGGGCTCGCCGCCCTCTTGTCGGCTCTCGCCCCGAAGGCGGTGTCCTAGATGAAAGGCGATCTGCACCAGCAATTGCTCACGGCGCTCCTGGACCACGCCGGCACCGCTCGGTTCCACTATCGACTCGGCGTGCTGACGCTCCGGCAACGCCCTGATGGCTTCCAGATCGGCACCGTGTCGAAACTGGCCGACCGGATCTGGAGCGAGCACCGCTTGTGCTCGCTGCCGACGGCCATCGAACGCGTCGCGGACACGATGCCCGGCCACTGCTACGGAGCCTGGTCCGAAGACCTGCTCGGACTCGCGGTCGTCCAGCAACGCGGCGTGCCGTGGACCTGGAGCGGCGCCGGATCCTGGAGCCACCGCGCCGTGGCGGCCCTAGATGCCGACGTCCAGTACCGGCTCGGGTGGCGCATGGACGTTCCCAGCCCGCTCGCGGCCGTCGTCGAACCCGCCGCAGCCGGGAGGTGGTGGCCGAACCAGTGGTGGTGGGCTCGCACCGGAGCTGCAACCGCCCGGCTCCTGGCATCGGTGAGCACGGGAGGTGTGCGATGACCATCGTGATCATCGACGGCGACGGCGAGAACTCGTTCGATGCCACGCTCGCGGCCGTCCTCAATGACCTGATCCAAGCCCCCGGCGACACCATGATGGGGCTGTACCACTACGGCGATGCGCTTGAAGCCACACCAGTCGATGCGCTCGGGGCAGCCGTGGAGCAGGAGTACCGCACCGCAGCCCAGCACCACACCGGTCGGGCCGCATTCGGGCAGGCACTCCGCCGAGCCGGGCAACGCATGCGATCGGGTGAGGACCTGCTGGAGACCGACTTCCTCTGGGGGGTCGCAATCTCGATGCGTTTCAGCGACGGAGGCGAACGGTGTGTCCGCCTGGTCGCCGTCGGGGTCGACGGCACCGTCCACTGGTGCACCGCCAAGGGCCAGCTCCCGCTGGCCTGCATTCGAATCCCTGACGGCACCGCGCTGTTGAGCAGCGACCCTGTCGTTGCCGGCCTCGACGCGGTGCTCGACCCCGCAGTCCGTGAGCGGGACCGGGTCAGCCGCGCCGCAGTCGCCGCCATGATCGGGTCCATCCGGGGCGGCGACGGCGCCGGAGACGGCCACGCCGCCTTCGGTATCTGGCAGCACGGGGGCGACTTCTCCGCCACGACCCTGCAACAGGCCACTGATGTCCTCGACCGCCACTTGGCGGCGACGGGTGATATCGACTCGGCCATGGAACGCACGGCCGCTGAACTCGCAACGGCACCAGAGCGGCAGAGCGCGAACGGCTTCGTGGGCAGCGGACTGGTCAACATCGACCGGACCGGGCCCACGCCCATGATCGTCGCCAACGCGGTCGTCGGCACGCGGCTGCACCTGGTCGCTTGGCCGCTCGATGAGACCGAGCCGGCCGAAGAGACCTGCCCCTGGCACGAACTGGCACCAGCCAATCGGCCGTTCGTAAACGCGCTCCGCGCGCTCACCAGAGCGCTGACGAGCCCGTCGGCCTGAACCCTCGAGCCATCGCCAACGCCACCAACGAGACTCCAACTTGGATCCCATCTTCAGGGTCTTCTCACCGATGGCCCGAGGCGACGCCGCCTCGGGCCCCATTCGCGTTCCCGCACGCCAAAGCGAGATCGCTCTCTCCCTATTCCCATGCCACGCAACGAAAGGAAGCGGCATGTCTCCAATCAGACCGTCAGGAAAACTGCCCCAGGACATCCTGGACGTCCTCACCCAGAACGCTCAACCCATGACGGCCAAAGCCGTCCACGAGCAGGTCACTGCCATCAGCAAGACTTCCGAAGGCGCCGTGCGGCACGTCCTGCGGGACCTGTGTGACGAGGGCAAGGTGCAAATGCTGCCCACTTCACCGCAGGAGTTCGCACTCGCCGGAACCACCTCTGCGGCGGTTCAGGCCACACCGGCACCCTCAACCGCCCCGACTCCGACCCCGGCCATGACGCGGGTCGCACCGGTCCAGCGGCCGAGCGGGAGCCTCTACCACCCTCGGGAGCTCAACGGCGAGCCCGATGTCGAGGTCCTGCGCAAACTCCGGGAGGTCGGCGCCCCAGTGCTGCTGCAGGGCCCACCCGGAACTGGCAAGACCGCGCTGGCCGAGGCCGCGCACCCGGACCTGGTCACCATCGCCGGCGACGGCGACACCTGCGTGTCGGACTTCGTCGGCGAGTACACCCAGGAGCCGGGCGGGAACTTCGTGTTCGTGTACGGGCCCTTGGTGGTCGCGATGCGCGAGGGCCGGGCGCTGTTCATCGACGACGCCACGCTCATCCCACCGCCGGTGCTCGCCACGCTGTATCCGGCTATGGACGGCCGCGGCGAGATCACCATCAAGGCCCACAAAGCCGAGGTCGTCAAGGCCGCCCCCGGCTTCTATGTGCTGGCAGGGCACAACCCCGGCGTCCACGGCGCAGTCCTGACCGAAGCGCTCGCTAGCAGGTTCAGCGTCCACGTCGAGGTCGAAACCGACTACGACCTGGCGAAGCAGCTCGGGGTGCCGACGGCGGCCGTCCGCATTGCGAAGGCGCTGAACAAGAAGCGGGGCGAAGGGAAGCTCTCGCGGGCTCCCCAGATGCGGGAGCTCATCGCCTTCCGCGACACCGAGGCAGCCATGGGGCGCGACTTCGCGCTCATGAACCTGCTGTCCACCGCACCCGAGGACGACCGGGCGCTGGTCGCCCAGGTCATCAACAAGGAAGCCGGCGGCGGCCAGCGCACGCCGCTGCGCCTGGGCGCGCAGATCAAGACCGTACGGGCCCCGCAGCCGAGCCCAGCCGCACCGAGCGCCGCGCAGACCGCTCCCGCGCAGCCGAATCCGCAAACCCAACCGCAAGGAGGACCGACCACATGAAACCGTCACCGCACAACCGCACCAAGACCGCGCCGACGCCGTGCCACCCTGACTGGCAGGACGTCTCGCATGACCTGACCGACCTGCTGGCGACCATGACCGGCGGCGCCCGGATCACCGTGACCGCCTCTCCGGGAGCCGCCCACGGCGCTCCCGGATGCTTCCTGAGGGATCTGGGCATCGTCGAACTCGACGCCGACCGGTGCTTCCCGGGCATGGACCCGGCCGACATCGACGTCACCGACACGTTCGATCACTTCTGGTACCCGACCGCGATCGGGGTCCTCGCCCACGAAGCAGCCCACGTCCGCAACACCCGGTGGACGGTGGACGAATCCTGGCCGGCCTTGGTCGGTCGGGCCGCGATGCTCCTCGAGGAGGTCCGCATCGAAGCCGCCCACCTCAAGTACCGGCCCGGCGACCGGCAGTGGCTGCGTTCGGCGTCAGCCGACCTCGACCTCGGAACCGGATCGGGTGGTGTCAGCGCAGCGCTGTACCCGCTCCTGGGCCTGTGGTACGCCGCCGACGCCGCGTGCCGGTGCCTCGGACGGGTCGACGCGGGCGTCCTGGACGCGAACGATGCCGGCATCGGCGCAGCCCGCACGGCGATCACCGCAGTCTGCGGCGCGGACCTGCTCGGCAAGCTCGAAGCGATCTGGCGAGACGCCATCGCCACCGGCAATCACGACGGGGACCGGATGCGGGACCTGGCCGTGGCCTGGTGCCGGCTGTTGATCTCCCAGCAGGCCAAAGAAGCCGCCACCGCGGCGGCCGCGGCCGGGACGCTCGGCCAGGCAGCCGATGCGGCCGCTGAGGCCCTGGCCGACGCTGCCGCCGACACGCCCACGGCCGCCGACCCGGACGCCTCGGCGGGATGGGACATCAGCGGCAGCGGCGGCGTTCCCGGTGGTTCCTCAACGGCCGAGGCCGGCCGCAAACTCTGGGACAAGTTCACCTCCCCGAGGGCCTCGCGGGACGCCACCGACGACGAGCGGGCCGCTGCCCGGCAGCTGGCCGCGACGATCCGCAAGGCCGCGCAGCGGCCGCGTACCCACACCAAGACGGCCTCGCAGGTTCCGCCGGGCCGTTTGCGCATGCGCGGGGCCCTCAATGCCAAGGCCCAGCAGGCATCCGGGGCCTTGGTCACCGCCCAGCCCTGGCAGCAGCGGACGAAGCAGACCCCGCCCGACCCGCAGGCGCGCGTCGGCATCGCTCTGGATGTCTCTGGCTCCATGGGCAGCTGGTTTGACCCAGCCGGGGCTTGCGCCTGGATCTTCGCCCACGCTACCGACGCCTCGGGCGGATCGGCAGCCGCCACCACCTTTGGGGAGCGAGCCCGGGCGATGCTCGCCGTCGGAGAGGTTCCGCAGCAGGTTCCGCTGCCGGTCGGCGAATGGGCTACCGACCACGCCGATGTCGCCATCGCCGCGCTGATCGGCTCGCTCGATCTCGATAGCGACGACGGGAACGCCCGCTTCCTGGTCCTCATCACCGACGGCGACCTCGCTCAGGACCAGGTGGAGCTCGTCGCGGCCCAGTGCAAGACGCTCGCCGAATCCGGTTGCGCGGTCCTGCAACTCGGGCCTGACCGCAGCACCCACCTCGCCGACGCCGAGTTCGTCGGTATCGACCAGCCCGCCGAGGCCATCGACGTCATCGCCGACGCCGTGACCGACGCGCTCCGCGCTGCCGCACAGACGCCCTGACCGACTGGGCTGCAACGCATTCCATGAACCGAAGGCGCGGCCGGAACCGAATTCCACTTCACACCGGCCGCGCCGCCACCAGGCCAACCCAAGAAAGGAAGGATCCAGGTGAACACCGAATCCTACCGGCCCCACAGGGCCATCACGCCCGCTCGCGGCGGCATGAACGCCGCCCCGAGAGGGGGCAGCGGTGACGCACTTCCCCGTCCTCGTCTGCCTTCCCGCAGACACCGACCTGGCCGATCTCGAATTCCAGCTCAGCGAAGTCCTCGAGCAGTGGAACGAGAACCGCGCGGTCCCCGAATACCGCGCCTACCTCGACGGCGGCCCCGAATCGTTCTGGTGGGTCCAGCACGTCCGAGCCGCCGCAGAACACCATCGCCAAGGCAGGGCCGAGCGCATCCGCACACAGCATCCGCTCGGCGCGCTCGCGATCACCGCACGCGACCCGAAGACGGATCCAGCGCAGGACGACACCGCCAGGGACGCCGCCTGGGCCGCCGAACTCGGTTCCCGCCCGAGCTGGGAGCAGGTCGTCCGGGTCTATAACGACCGGTTCCATCCCTACGACGGGACCTCCGAACTCGACCTCGCCGGGGAAGGAGCCCTCTTCTACGACGCCGAGACCGGCACGGCCTTCCAGTACTCGACCGCGAATCCCGAGGGCCGGTGGGACTGGTGGGTGATCGGCGCCCGCTGGTCCGGGTACTTCATCGCCCGAGGCCCCGCAGTTGGCTTGGTCTGGGGGCGGTCCGACAACGACGAAGTGGACAACGCCATCGGCGACGGGCTGCTTCGCTGCGACGGGGGACCGATCGGCGCGCTCGACCTCGCCGTGATGCGCGACCGAGGCGAGGAAGCCGCCCGGAACCGCTACCAGCGGTGGGCAGCGATCCAGGCCGCCTGCCCGCCGGCCAAGGGATGGCCTCACTTCGCCGGGCTGGTTCACGTCGGTGTCGCCACCATCGACGAAGCCCGCACCGAGTACCACAGCCAACCAGTGATCGCTGCGGCGCGCGAATCCGGCCTGACCGGCTGGTTCGACCCGTGCCCGATCGAGGAGTTCCTCGCAGGCGAGGACGAGTACGCCGCCGCGGCCCGCAACGCCGCCGTCCCCGGCTACGCGCTGGTCACCCTCGAGAAGGAATGGCTCGCTCCTGGAGAGATGGGCTGGTTCGGCCACTCATCCGACGGTCCCGGTGAGCGAGACGCCTACCACGTCCAAGCCAGCCAGTACCTCGACCAGCTCGACCCGGCCGTCCTGGTCGTCGCCATCGACTGCCACGTCTGACCGCCGCAACCGGTGCCGGGCCAACTGGCCCGGCACCGGCTCGCTTTCCGCTCCGACGCGAAGCCGGACAGGCGAATTGCGGCAGGTTTCCAGCAGTTCTATCGCCTTTATTCCCATAATGGCTGCTTCCTACCTGCAGCAGCCCGACATCAAGGAGTTCCGATGATGCGCTACCAGCATCAGCCTCAACCGCCTTTCCACGAATCACTGGCTTCGACGTGGACGGAGCTCGCAGCGCTCGTCCGCGAGGCTGACCATGACCAGGTCCGCGGGCTCTACCTGCACCGCAAACCGGGAGCAGACGAGGGCCACCTCGAAGTCCGCTTCCTCGGCGAAGTACTTGAGGCCCTTGCCGAATCCGAGAGCGGCGACATCGAAACGGACTTTGCGCAGCTCATCGACCGGATCCGTACCGGGACGGTCACGGTGGACGTCGCCGATCTCGTCGGACTGGCGATCACAGTGCGGGACCAGGAGCGCCGAATCATGGTCGACGCCGTCTTCACCGACGGCACGACCCACGCCACCACCGCCTATCCAGAAGGCCCCATCGAGTCGAGCATCCACGTTGAGAACTCGGGCAACGAGGAGAACGCGGTCGCCGCGGCCATGGTGGGCCTCCTCGACGCCGTCATCGGTGACCGGCACGAGCAGGTCACTAGCGCACTGCATGACGCGCTGACGTTGTGTATGCGCAACGGATTTCAGGCGGCCATCGGCATCTGGGAACAGGAGCCGGGGCGTTTCCAGGCCCGCCCCTACCCCGAGCTCGGGCAATCGGTCATCGCCGCCTCGCAAGCCGGAGTCAGCCTCGAAGTTGCACTCGAACGCGCGGCCAAAGACCTCCGCTCTCGGCAGCAGCGCAAACCCAAACGACCGCCGGCTGGCTTCGGCTGGATCCGCTACGACCGCACGGTCTACGGGACGGCGAGTATCACCAGCATCGCCGTACTGGACGGATGGGTCTACTTCGGCTCCTTGACGGCGGGCCAGACGGAACCTGAGTGGACGATCTTCCCGGGCGCCGCAACCGGCGGCGGTGAGCGAGAGCTCGTGGATGCGCTCCAGCAGGTCTTGACGGCACTGCGCGGCCGAAGGCACTCGTAGGTTCTGCCCCGGCGCCCCGTCCAGTGGACCGCAGGCACGGCCACTGAGGTGGGGACCTGTATAGGTGCCGGGCCGAATTACCCCAGCGCCAGCTTCAGAGTCCGCCGACACGGAACCTCAGCACCACCCGAATTCAAAGGCCGCGGCATGGGCCGCGGCCTTTGCCGTACCCGTCTTTCCACCTTCTGGCAAGGAGGCTCTCATGCTCACCACGAACACCGCCGGCGTCCTACACGACCCGGGCGCGGCATCGACGACCCTGCCGCAGCGACGCGCCCTCCTCGAGCGGCAACGCGTCGGACCGACCCGACCCGACACTGACCTTCGCGGCCTGCCCCAGCTCGAAGTCGACCTCGAAACAGCCGAGCACTACCGCAATCTCAGTCGCGGACTGCTGTGCGGCCCAGCGGATTCGAAGGTTCTCCGTATCCAATCAACTCATTGCGAACAGAAGCTGTGGGCGCAGCTTCTGTGGCAGGTCCCCGACCAGCTGCTCTGGGATCTCGCCTGCGGCCGGACCGTCATCGTTCACGACCAGTCCGAACGTGACCGCGAAACCCGCGCCATGTGGCAGGGACTGCAACTGGTCCGGATCGTGACTGAGACTTCCTGGTTCGGCGAACCCACCGGCCAGTACCACTTTGGACGCGGTGGGGCTTCCGCGTACCAGCACCTCCGGGTTGTCGCTGCGGCACTGCCCAGGCCGGTGCGCAAACGCTTCGACTACTACCGCCCGTACCGCGCACCCCATGTGGCCGAGGCCCACCTCTTCTCCTGCTATCGGCTCGGCCTGCACCGTGATGCACGCATGCGTTCGTAGCGCGAGTGGCTGCGGGCGCACTCCTGGAACGCCGAGTCGGATCGCTACCTCCATTCGTACGCAGTCGCGCGAGAGTCCCGCACAACGGAGTGGCGACTGATCGCAGGCACATATGGCCTGCTTCTTGCGCCACTCGACACCTCCGGGGAGTCGCGGTTGCATGGCCATGCCCGATCAGGGCAGACGGGCCGCCCTGCCGCACAAGGCGACACGGGGCCCGCATGGATCAGACACGAAAGGAATCAAGTCGTGACCGACATCGACACCGAAACCCACGCGGCCGGAGAGGACATCGACTGGGAGGCGTTCGCCGCCGCTGAAACCCAGCAGTTCCGCGACGACATCCAAGCCTTCCGAGAGGCAGCGAACACGCTCGTCCGCGAGCGTGCCGCCGAGTGCAACTTCGAGTACGACGACCTCTTGGAGGCGATGGTCTACGGACTCGCCCTCATCACCGAGGAGTTCCGTTCCTACAGCTACTTCGTGACCGACATGTGGCCGACCGCCGTCGGTCGCGAAGCCGAGGACGCCGCCGAGCACCTGGCCGAATCGGCCCGTCGACTGGCCGCCGTCTACGGCCAGATTCACGCGCTCCCGCAAGTGCCCGACAACGGCACGACCCGATTCGTGCGGTAGCACCAGATAAGCGACGGCAGGGGCGACCACGGGGCGCCCCTGCCGTTTTCATGCCCTACAACCGAAAGAAGGCAGCTTTGCTGACACCTGTGGATTTCGTTCGCCAACGAGCGGCGATGATCGACCAATGGGGACGGGGCGACCCGCACCTGCTCGAAGACAACATCAAGTTCTTCGCAGATCTCGCCGGCTGCGACAGCGCCGCACTCGCCAGCGAAGGCCAAAGCCTGTGCGATGAACAACGCAACATGCTCATCGGCTCCGACATGTACCTGTTCACCCCCGAACTAGCCGAGTGCGCCTGGCAGGCACTGGCCCAACTCGACCCCGGCGAACACCTCGACCTCGACCCACTCCCAGTCGGCGGCGTTTTCGCCTTCACCGAACCCGTCCGCGCCCCCGGAACCCCCGGCGACGATGGAATTTCAGTCCTCCTGCCAATGCCCGAGCTGTTCCTGGTCAACAGGACCAACCATGAAGAGCGACTGCCGGTGACGCTGCTCTCCTACACGCTTCGGTCCACGCTGCTCGAGTACACCCTCGCGCAGATCGAGGCCGGAAACGATGCGGCCGAGCATCGCAGGGCCGAGGAGCTGCTACGCCAACGAAGCGCACCTTGGCACTTGACCGGCATCGAGGTGGACCTACGCGGCGACCGTCTGGACACTTGGGAGCTACTGCTGCGCGCGGCGGTCACCTTCGCCCGCTCTCCGGGCATCGCCCAGGCCACCCGCGCCCCGATCCCCCGGAACGTCGCCCGCGCCGCCGCCCGGTTCAAAGCCGAACTCCCCGACTCCGGCGTGCAGGTCATCGACTTGCGCCGCCGCGCTGTCTCCCGCTACAGCGACGACGACGCCCCGAGTTCCGGCAGGGCACTCACACAGCGGGTGATCGTGCGCGGCCACTGGCGGCGACAGGCATGCGGCCCGAACCACTCCGAGCGGCGGCTGACCTGGATTGACCAACATCTACGCGGCCCCGAAGACGCCGAAGTCAAAGGCGTTCACCGTGTCTACTTCGGCCGCAGGCCGCAATTACCGCTGCCGATCCACTACCCAAGCGAGAGAGAGGCACTCACAGGAATCAAACCCGCCACCTGGACGAGGGAACGCACTCGCCAGAGCACTCGCCGATGGCTCGACGCCCGCTGGGAGTCGAGCCATCGTCGTGGAAACCCGAACGCCACATCCTGAGCTGCCGTTCCTGAGATTGACGGCATTCAACGGCTTCAGCAGCAAGAACGACGAGCACGACCATCCCGGGCGGCCTCGCTGACGCGGGGCCGTCCCAACCCGAAAGGAAAACAAGCCCATGGCTGTGAACACACCCGACCCGGCGACACGCGCTGTCGCCACATACCTGAGCGAGCACCCCGGCCCCCAGGACCTCGACACGATCTCCACGGCGGCAGGCGTCAGCAAGCCGCTCGCGGGGAAGATCCTCAAGCAGTTGGTCGACACCACGCCGGCCGTGGTTCGCCTCGACCAGTCCGATCCCAAGCACAAGACCTGGGCTTGGGCCCTTCCCGCCACGGCCGAATCCGAGGAGCCCGCTGCGAGCCAGCCCGCCGGCACCGGGCACGAACCCGACCCGCACAAAGAGAAGGCCGCAGAGCCGGTGGAGGACTCCACGAAAGGCGCCGAAACGCCTACCGCCGACTCCAGCGATGGAACCGGGAGCACGGAGCTCGAAGATTCGAACTCCGCGCCCGACCGGGACGCGGACCAGGTGATCATGCACGCCGCGCGCACCCTCGCCGCTGCAACCGAGCCAATCACCACCGCCGAGATCGCCGCCGCCGGTTACCTCTCGGCGCGATCGCTCCATCTGCTCACAGGACTGCGCGCGCTGGCGTTCCACGGCCTGATCGACTGCTCCAAGCCGTTCGAACCCGATGCGTCCGACTGCACCTGGACCTGGAACGGGGGCGACACTGCCGCCTTCCTCGCAAAAGCAGCAGCAGTGGACGTGGCCGACGCACCCGATGCGCAGGTCTGCCCGACCTGCGGCAACTCCAAATCGATCCCAGGGATCGCCAAGGACCGCAAACGCGGGGGCAACGTCCGACTCGACGGCAAGACGAAGTTCGCGAACAACGAGCTGGCGGACATGGTGAAGGCATGGATCGAGAAGCCCGAGAACGCCGGGAAGCTCGTCAAGGTCAACGACGTGATCGTCGGACTCCGCAAGGTCCACGGCGACCGCATCTCCAAGCAGTCGTACGGATCGGTCAGCAAGACGATGGTCAAACTCACCGCACTCGACCCGGCGCACAAGAACCGCCCTGCGCTGCTGACACACGAGTCCGACAAGCCAGTCACGTACCGCATCCGTTCCCTCGTGTGAGCGAGAGCGCCTAACCAACCGAACGCCGCCGCGCCCCGACCATCCGGGCGCGGCGGCGACCAACCGCCGCTCATCCGTCTAAATGGAGTCCAATATGGATGTATCTGTAACGGTGATCGAGCTCGGCGAGGGGTTCCTCGCCCTGCCCGAAACCGAACGCGACACTCGCAGGTGGGGTACGGTCTGCCTGACCGACGCTGACGGCAACCCAATCCCGCTGCGGAGCTTGCCCCCCGGCCCCGGCATCGCGCTCACCGCCGCGCCGCTGCCCGACACCGACGGCATAAGCCTGTCTCTCAAGCGAGAACTCCTCGGTGCGGGCACCGCCTTCACTGAAGCGACGACCGTCAAAGGTCACACCGTCGCTGCCCTTGGGGTCGCCCCTCCGGACGATCGAACCAGCCAGTGGCTATTCCCGGCCGCGGTCGGACGACTGCTCGGTAGACGGGTCCTGCTCGAAGCGCACCTGGTCTGCCCGATCGGACGGCATAGCCACGTCGCTCTGCTCGAACCGCCTGGGGCCGAACATGACTGAACTCAGGTCCACCATCGTGCTCGGCGAAGGAATCCTTAATTGGCCGCCGGAAGAGCGCACGCTCGGGCGCTTCGGCTCAGTGCAGCTCGCACTTGGCGCCGACCAATACGTCTCCTTCAGGGACGCGCCGGTCAGTTCCCTCGCGTGCATGACCGCCACCGTCCTGAAGGTGCGGCACGCGACCCTTCCAGTTGACTTCGTCCGGAAGCTCGCACCCACGCTTCCGCAATGGGGCGAGGTGATCGAACTCGGGATCGGGTGGGTCTTCCAACCTGACCTCGCTGGGCGCGGTGTGACTGCAATCGGGCTTGCGCCACCTGCTGAGTACTGGCGCGGCAACGAATGGCTTTCGCCGACAGCACTCTACCGAGCGCACAACCACCACGTCCGCCTCGAACTGCACCCATACCGTGCGTTCACTACCGAGGCGGCACCAGCGGTGAAAGTCGCCTAAGCGGCAACCTCCGAGTCCGCAGAACACGGTGCGGCCGAATCGAAGTCGACGTCGTTCGGCCGCACCCGCAACTACCAGCCCAAACACAGAAAGTAGGAAAGCAGATGCAATCGGAATTCTATCCGCGTCCGCGCGACCTCGCCGAAGCCGATCCGAGCATCGTCGCCGCGCTCGTGCCCCACCTCCTGAACGAAGTCCCCCACGAGACACTGGTGGCGATCCCCATCGGACTCGAGGGACCGCTCCAGGTGGTCTACCAGTCTCTGTACCGCCTCGACTACGCACATGACGAGGACCTCACCGAGTTCAGCGCGGCGCTCTCCGATATCGGCGCCATCCACGGGTGGATCATCGGCTACGCCGAGGATCCCGCCGATGTCGCCCGGGCCCTCGCGCGCGTCAGCGAATGCAACAACGCGATCGAGTTCGTCGACCGCAGCACCGTCCTGGCCGTGACCGAGGGTGGGACCCGCTGGGGTCGCCTGGCCGACTACACCGACCCCGACACCGCGATCGACTTCGCACCGGTGCCGAGCACTGACCCGGCATGGGCGCACCTGACGGCCATCGCGATCCGCGCCCACACCGTGCGCGCGGCCGCCATGCGCCGCCTCGGCCTGCCCGATACCTTCAGCGACATCGACCAGCTCTCTGCCGCAAACGACCAGGTCGCCCGGCTGCGCGCCCTCGCTGCTCGGGCCGATGCTGCCGTGCTGGCCGCAGGCGACAAAGACCTGCTCGAAGATCTCCTGAGCCGCATGCGGCCGATCTCCGCCCCCGAGGCAATCAACCTGGGCGCTGCACTCACCGCCGATCCCGTGCTCTACGCCCGTGCCGTCGACCACATCCTCGACCGCACGCCCCCGTCTACTTCGCGATGCGAGTTGTGGAGCGAGCTCACCCGGCACGCACTCGGGCCCGCCCGGAGAGTGTGCGCCTCCTTGGCGGCCCTCGCCGCATGGCACGACGGCGACCCCATCCAGGGTGCGGCAGCGGCGGTCTTGACCGCTCGCTGGGCCGAGCAGACGCCCCCCGCCGTGGCCGCGGTCGCCGCGATCCTAGACGCCGGCGCAACCGCGAAGGACCTCCGGCTCTACCTCCATGGATCTCGGCTGCAAGTCGCCAGTGGCGAAGCCACCCAGGGCAACAGCGTAGAGGAGGAACAATGAGCCGTCTCGACGCCGAGGCGCAGCAGCAGATCAACGCAGCGCTCAGGCAGATGCTTGCGGACAGCATGTTCGAAGGCGCAGGCGGCTTCATTGGCGTCTGGGACCTGCCCGACCGGTACCAGGTCGCCCACATAGGAGACCTGGCTGTCACCTATGCCGAACACCGGTCCGCTGGGCTCGGCGTCATGGCTGCGCTCAATACCGTGGCCGCCGAGATCCGCGCCGACGAACGCTCCCAGCCCGATTCGCACCTAGTCGGCTTGGGGCTGATCGGACACGCCTACATGGGGCCGAACGGGGTCGTTGCCTCTCTACTCGCTCTCGTCGAAGGCTGGTCGCACGAGATCCTCTGGTTGCACGCTCAAGCGCAGCCGACATGGGAGATCCGGCCCGTGGCTGACGTGGACGACGAGGACTGCGCCACCTACCTCAACGCCCTAAGCAACCTCATTGGCGCCCTCACCGGGCCGGCCTGCGGAGGTGCGAAATGAGCAGGGACTTCCACGAGGAGTGCAACACGGCGCTGCGTACGGCAATGGCCGACGCCATTCGCGGCAGCAACCGCTGACCGATCTGATCGACCCGGGGCAGGCATCGCGCTTGCCCCGGGCGCTCCCGCCACATGTGGACCGCTGCCCTGATCGGCGGGATGGCGCGGTAGTACCGGCTGAAGCGCCACCGCACGCATGCGAGGCCTTTTTCTATATCCGTAATGTCCATTATGGCTAGTCGGTCGCCGGTCGAGTGCTGGAAGCACACTGCCAGGGCGACATACCCGACGAAAACCTAAAATTTGAGCGAATTATTCTAGTAATGCTTCATTTGCGGAACAATAGACAGATGGCCGAGCTGCCTGAAGTAGGCGAGTACTGGGAGCGGCCGGTGCGCACCTACTCGCCCCGGTCGGTGCCACAGTTGTGGGCGGGACTCGTGGACGGGATCGAGTCGCCGACTCCGCTCAGGTTGACGGCGGCTGCGATCGAGGCCGGGAGCCAGATGTTTTTCGGCTCAGGAAACCTCCGGCAGGCAGCCAGCGCGGTCATCGACTGGCACCGGCAAGTGCTTCGGCGCTGTCGGCTTTACCATTTCTCGGCACAGCTGTGGGCGCACGCGCTTGATTGCGAGACCGACTTCCCCGAATGGATTCCTACCAGGCACGATTTTCCGACGCCCTACGGAATGGTGGTCTTCGAACGCCCGGTCAAGGTCAACGACCTTCCCATATCGGCGTTCACCTACGGACCCGGAGCCAACTGGTCGGGCGAGATGCAGCTGTGCCTGCCTGCCAGCTACTCCAACAATGGTCGCCCGATCCGTTCACGCAACTTCGGGCCGTTGAAGGCGTCATGGCTGGTGTCGGTGTGGACGACGACGCTGGAGTCCGAGCGGATCAACGGCATGGGGCCACTGGTCAACGAGACCGACTTCTACCTCGATCTGGGGGTACCGGGCCTGATGGACCCTTGGCCGGTGCCGCATACGGAGGATGGCAGCACCGCGCTGGCGCGGGCGTTCAAGATTGCGTTCGACCTCGCCACGCAGACGGACATCGCGACCCGACGAAGTGAGCCGGTCCCCAGGTCGCTGCGGAAAAGGGCCGAGCGCGCCATGCCCGAGGCCGAGATCCCCACCGAGGTTGTCGTCCACGACCTGCGCCCGCGCTTGGCCGCCGCAATCGGCGCCCGGGGCGGCCCAGGCGGCCCGATAGAGCGTACTGACGCCCACTTCCGCATCAAGTGCTGGCCGGTCCGACCGGTCCTCGACTCCGCTACCGGTGATCTCCTCCGCCGCGGCTACATCGCTTACCGGGACCCGTCCCTGCTTGAAAGCGATTTGTCCGAACCGGCCGAAGTATGGCGCGGCACTGACCTTGACGAGACACACGGAGAGGCGAGCTGAGGAAAGACTGCCCGTCCTCTTGCGTCTCGGATCGTATGCGAGGCTCATCGAGCGGTTCGGCCGTTAACCGGTCATCGCAAGCAGGGCGGTCAGCCACCAGCCGCCCAGGAGTGCGGGACCGGCCGGAATCAAGTCGCCGCGCGTGCGACGGCGGAGCTTGTGGATGGCGGCGATCGCGGCGGCGATGAGCAGGGCGGACAGAATGCCGAGCCAGGCGTGGGCCCATCCGTGCCAGCCCAGGTAGAAGGCGATGACGGCGATGAGGGCGACGTCGCCGAGCCCGATCCGTCCATTGGCGGCATACCACCAGGCCAGTGCGAGGATCCCGATCGCGCATGCCGCGCCGAGCGCCGACCAGAACTGCGACCAGGTGCCGTGGACGAGGGCATCGGTGCCGAACGCGCAGGCCGCCGCCGCGGCGAGCAGCCCGGAGAGGACCAGCGGGAGACGCATGGCGCGGACGTCGATGAACGCCAGAGCAGGGGCGGTGGCAGCGGCAAGAATCAGGGCAGCCGACGCTGGCCTGGCAGGGGCCAGGAGGGCCGCTGTCGCCCCGGCTGCGGCCCCGAAGACCGCGATCGCCACGGTCGTATAGCGGCGCTGGGGCCCGGTGAGGTCGGGTGCGAAGCGCCCGGCGTGGGCGGGTTCAAGCTGAAATGCGTACTGCCCGAGCACTGCGGCGAGGGTGCCGCTGAGCACGGCGGCGACGATCACGTCGTGTCCGCTTCGGGTGCAAGGGCGCCGGCGCGGGAGCGGTAGTGCTCGGCACGTGCCGCGTCGCCGTTCGCAGCCCAGTAGTCGGCGAGTTTCCGCAGTGCACGAGCAGCCGCGGCGCGGTACTGGCCGCGGAGCTCTTCCGCTTGCGGAGTGTGGAGGTCGGGGGCGAGGTCGCCGGTGTAGAGGCGGGCCGCTTCCTCGAGGTGTGCGGCGGCCTCGGTCGGGTCGGTGGCGAGCGCGGCGGATTGTTCGGCGGCGTCGAAGGCGTCGCGGTCGGTCGTGAAGGCGCCGGGCTCGAGTTCGTACCGGTCGGTGGCCTTGTCCCAGTGGTAGACGGTCGTCTTGGTGCCGGTTGCGTCTTGGAGGTTCGCTCGGAGCGAGGAACCGATGGTGTTGAGGTTGGTGCGGGCCTTGACGGGATCGTCGTAGCCGGGCAGGACCGCGTTCATCAGCTCGGCGCGGCTCAGGGGCCCGTCGGCGAGCGCGAGGGAGGTCAAGAACGCCTTGGCGCGCTTGCCCTTCTTGAACACGACCGGCTGCTCCCCGACGTAGACCTCGGGCGTGCCGAACAGGCACAGGTGCGGAGCCGACGAGGCGGTATCGGCGGTGGCCGGCGGCGTGGACCCCGGTGCGGGCTCGTCGGCGCTGTCGTCAGCGACCTCCATTAGCGGCTCGGGCTCCTGCGTTGCGTCGTCGGCGGAGGGCTCGGTGTTCGGCGCTTCGGCCTCGTCGGGCCCCGGGATATTGGACTGGTTGTCCTCCTTTAGTCCTTTCAGGAGCGCGGCAGTGGTGTCATGGTCGGCGATGTGGAGCATGCCGAGGTCGTCCGGGATTCCGGTGGTCGCTTCGACGGTGCCGTCGCCGGCGACGTGGACGGTGGCCGGCGCCCACTCGCCAAGGATGGTCGCCCCGTGCCCGTCGGCGCCGAGGAAACCGTCCAGTGCCGGCCGAGCGACCTGGTCGGTCTCGGTATCGGCGCACACGACCACGGTCTCACCACCAGGCTCGAGATCGGTAGCGGCTTCGAGGTCGGCGACCAACTGCACCTGCTCGGGCAGCTGGTCGACGTCGAGGTCGAGACGCAGGTTCGCGGCCTCGGTCAGGCGTACCTGGACCCCTGCGGTGGCGGCGGCGATGATGGCGGCGCGTGCGACCCCGTGTTGGCCGGGTCCGAGCAGGCCGATGCCGGCTCCGGTCAGGTGGCGCAGGTCGACTGGGGCGCGGTCGGCGCCGACGGCCAGCGTCACCGATGCCACGTCAAGTTGGTCGTCTGCTGGTGTGGTGAGCTTGCGGTTCTCGGCCTCGATGATGGTTTCCAAGTCCGAGAGCCGACCGGTCATCGGGTCGTCCGGGCTCGCCGATGCGGCGTCGCGGAGGTTGCTGCTGCTGTGCCTGCGGCGCAGGCGTGCGGCGAGGGCGGCGACGGTCGCGGCGGCCAAGCAGGTGCCGCCGGTCAGCCAGATCCCGAAGGGGACGGCGTCGAACGGGTTCGAGGACGACTGATCGCTGTTGGCTTCCGAGGCCGCGTCGCTGTTTCCGCTGGGCTCGGGACCGGCTGGTTGATCGGTCGTCTCCGGTACGGGAGCGGTGGGCTCTGCCGGTGTCGGCGCTGGCGTGTCAGGGACGGGGCCGTCGTCGCCTTCGGGCGGATCCTCCTCGGGCTCAGACCCGGGAACTTCTTCAGCCGGTGTTTCAGGGCTGTGGGCCTGGTCGGTCGGGATAAGGATGTCCCAGCCGTTGAGGATGACAGCGGGGTCGATGAGCGTGCGGCCGTCGGTTTGGACGCGGCCGTAGTTGATGTCGGCGATCTCGTCGTAGCGGGAGCCGTCGCCGAGATACCGCTCCGCGTAGCCCCAGAGGCTCTCGCCGTCTTCGACGGTCTCGTGGATGAAGCCGTCCTCGTCCGACTCCTCCCCGGTATCGGTGTGGTCGGGGATGACCAGGCGCCAGCCTGGGTGGATCTCACCGGGATCGGTGTAGGTTCGCCCGTCGGGCTGGATCGTGTCCTTGTTGGCGCTCCAGATCGCCTGCCACTGCGCACCGTCGCCGTAATAGTGCTCGGCGAGCGTCCACGGGTTCTCTCCCCGCTGCACGGTGTGGACGGTCCCTTCAGCATCGGCTGCCGCCTCTGCCGGTGCCTCGACTTCGGTGTCGCTTGCGGTGGTCGACGCCGTGGTGGCAGCGTTCGGGCTTGCCCACACCAGCGGCCGGGGAGCGCTGGTCCGGTCGGTATCGGCTGCGGCCTCGCCGGTGTCGAGGCTGGTAGCCGCGGGGACGGCGGGAGTCGCGGCGCTTGCACCTGCGGTCGGGATTGCGGCCGCGACGGCTCCGATGAGGGCGCCGGCGAGCCACCGTGCCGGACTGGCCGTGTCGCGCAAGGTCTGGGGGCTGAGGCCCCAGCGCAGGGCGTGGACGATCTGGCCGATGAGCACGGCCGCCATCCAAGCCCACACCGCCCAGCCGGCCAGGCCCAGGAGCTTCCACGCGAGGTCGGCTTCATGGAGTTGCCAGTAGGTGATCTCGTCGCCGGTGGGCAGCGCGGGCGGCCAGCCGAACGCGGTGGTCAGCACGACCGGGACGCCGACCAGCAGCACGGCGAGGCCGATCCCGGCGGCGGTGCCCCACAGCGCCCTGGCGGCCATCGAAGCCTTCGCGGACGGGGTGTCGTGGTGCGCGGCAAGACGAGTCATGGCCCGTTCCCTTCGGTTGACGGTGCGGCTGGTGGTGCGGCGAGATCGGTGCCCTGGTCGGGGCCGGCGGTCGCCGTGGCGGTGACGGGGATGGCGCCGATGCCGACGGCGGTGAGGATCTGGGTGGGGTGGGAGGCTTCGACGGTGACGGTGACCTCGGCGACGGTGGCCGAGGCGGTCCCGGTGTGGCCCGTGGCGCCCAGCCAGGCGCTGGCGGCGGCCTGGGCGGCGGCGGGGTCGAGCCGGATGACGTTGTTGGTGCGCAGGAAGTCCAGGTCGATCTCGCTCGCGCCGGCGCGGGCGGCCTCGGCAGCGGCGGTTTGGGCGCGGGCATCGGCGGCCGCTGCGCCGCCGGCGTCGACGACCAAGCCGAGGACGGCGATGAGCGCAGCGAACATGACCAGGACGAGCGCGGTCGCATATCCCGCATCGCGCTCGGTCTGATGGCCTTGGATGCCAGGGAACGGCAGGGGCTCGGGGCGCATCAGGGCTCACCCCGCCAGGCGTCGACGGGGGAGGAGGCGGTCGAGGTGACCTCGTAGGAGGACCAGATCGGGGAGTCGACGCTGATGGTGCACGAGAGCGTCGCGGTCACCGTCCCGCCGGGTTCCAGATCCCCGGCTAGCCCGACGGTCGCGCTGCCGCACTGGTCGCCCATGCTCGCGGTGGCCGCCGCTTCGGCGGCGGCCTGGGCCGAGGCCATGGTGTGTTCGAGGCTGGCGGCCCGGGCGGCGGCGTGCGCGGCGCCGTCAGTGTCGATCCGGCCCTGGACGATCTGGCCGGCGGCGGCGATGAGCAGCGTCAAGGCGATCAGGATCGGTGCCATGAGCACCAGCTCGACCGCGGCCGACCCCTCGTCGAGCCGCCGCCGAGGCGCGAGGCCGGCGGGCGCTGTGAGGAACTGATCCCGTTCACGCATGATCAGCCTCCGCTTCCCGACGGGATGAAACGCTCGACCGGGCCGGTCGCCGATGCCTCGACGTCCCAGTCCAGGCCGGGGATCGGGACGATCGAGGGCGCTTGCCCGGTGATGGTGACCGTGACGGTCTCGGCACCTCGGTTGACCTCGACGGCGACCCCTTCGAGCGCTCCGCCGGCGTTGACGCCGAGGGTTTCAGCACCCGCAGCGGTCCCAGTCCCGGCCGATCCCTCCTCGGCGCGCGCAGCGGCGAGTGCGGTCTGCGCGGTCGCGGCAGCGACGTGGTGGGCGTGCGCCCAGATGCCGACCTGGATGACCAGGAGCAGCATCAACATGAGCACGGGCGCGGCGATCACCGATTCGACGACGCCGGCACCGCGATCGCGGCCTCGTACCGGCGAGCCCAGCAGCGGGAGTGGTGTGATGTCCATGGCCGATCCCCTAGAAGGAGATCCCGCCGGCTTTGGCGACGACGGCCGCGGCGATCAGCCCGGCGGCCGTGATCGCGGCACCGACGATGATGGCCATCCACGAGACTTCGTCGGATATCCCGCCCCTGCCGCCGTCTTCGCGGACGGCTTGCCGCAGGTGCCAGGTCTGGCAGCGGATCCAGTCGATATAGGTGCTGTACATGATTCCCCCGTAATCGATTCCAGTAGTTGCGGTCGGTGGTTCAGAGTCCTGTCAGGACGGCGGTGATCGAGGGGTAGCCGATCAGCAGCAGGAAGCTGGAGGCGAGCGCGACGATGGGCAGGCTCATCCGCTCGGTGGCGATGTTCGCCTTCGTCTCGAGCTCCGCCAGGCGTGCCAGGCGCAGTGCCCGGGCGCGGTCGGCCACGGATTTGCCGATGCGCGCCCCGGATTCACCGGCGAGGCCGGCGGTCGCGCCGAGCTGCTCGAAGGCGGCCACGCCGATGCGTTCGCCGAGGTCGGCTAGGGCGTCCCACGGGGTCTCGCCGAGGATGGCAGCACGGTCGAGGGCGGCGCGGATGGCCTCGAAGGCCGGGCCGTGGCCTGCGGCGGCGGCCTTGCGCAGCGCCGACTCGATCCCGGCGCCCGCGGACAGGCGCATCGCGGCCAGACCGAGATAGGCGGCCAGGGCCCGCCGGTACTCATCCCGCGCTTCGGTAGCGGCGACGCGCACCTGCGCGGTGGCGAACTGGTAGGCGATGAGCGCGGCGAACACCGACAGGCCGAGCGGCACGATAAGCCCGATCCCGGTCCCGGACAGCGCCAAGAGCCCGGCGAGGAGCAGCGGCGCGCTGGCGGCGGTCGCGACGATCCGGACCAGCCGGCGCTGGTAGGCGGCCGGGGTCTGGCCGATCGCGGCCAGGTCCTGCCGCACCCGGTCCGACGGGAACCCCGCACGGTCGGTCGGCTCCGTTCGGCCAGTCGGGGCAGTGCTGGTGAGGGTCTGCAAGGCCGCTGCCGGTGTGGGCCGGGCGGGACGCAGCACGAAGACACTGGCGGTGATGGCGGTGCCGAAGACGCCGCCGAGGACGATCGGGATGAGCACGTTCACGTCTGGGCTCCTTCCAGATTCGCGCCATTGGCCGGGCGCAGCAGGCTCGGCGGTTCGGGCTCGGCAGCGAGCCGGTACAGCGACCACAGCCCGAGTGCGCCGAGGCCGAACACGAACGCAAGCACGACCTGCCCGGCAAGGCCGTCGTACGGCTCCAGGTAGGAGCCGCCGAAGGCGATCAGCAGCGCGGCCATGGCGACGATGACGACGGTGATCACCCGCGCGGCGGTATGGATGCGGGCGCGCGCGGCGCGGATGCGCATCCGCCGCCCCGCTTCCTCGCGGGCTTCCTCGGCCAGGCGGGTGAGCACCGCAGCGAGGTTCCCGGCGCTGGAAGACGCCTCCAGAAGTGCGATCACGGCGTCGTCGATGGTCGGGTCGTTGGCCGCGGCGGCGAAGTCGAGCAGCGCGGCCCGCAGCGGCGTCCCAGCGCGTAGGGCGCCTGCGAGCGCTTCGATCTCTATCCGCAGGCCCGGGGGGACGCGGCGGGCCGAGGCGACGATGGTCGCCTCCAATCCGGCGGCGGCGATCAGGTTGTCGCGCAAGGACTCGACCCACGCGGCGGCGGCATCGATGCGCTCCATGGCCGTCTCGAACTTCTTGGCGCCGCCGAAGATCCTGGGCGCGAACCAGGCGAGGAGGCCGGCGGCTGCGGCAGCGACCGGCCAGCGGGTGGCCGCGAATACCGCCCCCGCCGCCAAGACCGCTAGCGCCAAGCGCAACACCGGAACCGTTGCGGCCCGGCTCGTCACGGGTGCGGTGACGGTGGCGGGCTTCGGTGGGCGGGCGGCCAGCACCGCGCCGACGACAGCGAGCCCGAACGCCCCACCGAACACGGCCGCAATGGTCCAGTGCATCGTCACCACCCCGCCAGTTCGGGTTGGGTCCAGCCGTGCTCTGCGAGCCGCTCGGCCCGTTCGGCGCTGGGCATGGTCCGAAACAGCGCCCGGCCGTCGTTGGTCGGCTCCCACAGCTCGTTGCTGGCCACTTGGATGCCGTCGGCGCCGCGGACTTCGCGGATCGAGGCGATGTAGCGGCCGCGGGCTTTGGTGTGGCGGATCTGGACGACGAAGTCCAGGCCCTCGGCGATCTTCTCGGCTGAGGCTTCGGGGTCGAGGCCGCCGTCGCGTGCGAAGCTCTTGATTTTCGAGAACACGCCTTGGCTGGAGCTGGTGTGCATCGTGCACAGGCTCCCGTCGGTGCCGGTCGACATCGCCTCGAGCATGACCCGGACCTCGCCGCCGCGGACTTCGCCGACGATGATCCGATCCGGCGACATTCTCAATGCCTCGCGGAACAGGCGGGAGGCGCTGATCTCGCCGGCACCTTCGATGTTGGCCTCCCGCGTCTCGAACGAGACGACCTGGGTGTGCCGGGAGTCGCGGTGCAGGCCCAGCTCGCGAGCGTCCTCGATGGTGATGAGCCGCTCTTCGGGCGGCAGGAGCCCGGCGAGTGCGCCGAGCAGAGTGGTCTTGCCCGACCGGAACGGCCCGGAGATGATCATGTTGAACCGGGCCGCGACCGCCGCACGGAAGAACGCGGCGATATCGGCGTCGAACATGCCAGTGGCTTGGAGGTCGTCGATGCTGGCCTCGACCATGCGGTGGCGCCGGATCGAGACCGTGATGCGGTCGGAGACGCCCATGGTCGCGTGCAGGCGCGACCCGTCGGGCAACTGGGCGTTCACCATCGGGTTGGCCGCGTCGAAGCGCCGCTCGGTATCGGCTCCACCTGCCGAGACGATGCCGCGGACCAGGTCCTCCAGTTCGGCATCTGACCCGGCGATCGGTGCGGAGCGCTCCCGAACGTCGCCGGCGCGGACGATGTGGACGTTGTCGTATCCGATGCACCAGATGTCCTCGATGGATTCATCGGCGAGGAGGGGCGCGAGGGCCCCGAGGCCTGACAGCCGGGCCTCGATGGCGCCACGCAGGCGCCGCTGCCCGGCGGCATCGACCGGAGCCGAGCCGGCGCGCAGCAGCTCTTGGCTGTGCTCGGCGACCGCCCGCTCCGCCGCGGCTGCGATCGCCGCGGGCCGCTCTGCAGCGCCGGGGGCCTCACCCTCGGCCAGGATCCCCCTGGCGACGATGCACAGGCGCTCCACCACAGCGGCCTCGCCGGCCATGTCCGTGCCTCCCACCGGGAGTCGCGCCGTCGAGGTGGTCATGACCGCTCCTCCCCGGGGCGCGTTCCCGCTTCGATGGCTAGGGGCGGCTGGGCGAGCGCGCGGTCGCGGACGGCGGCGGCGAGGTCGTGCCAAGCGCCCAGGGCCCGCCGTCCCCGCCACCCGATCGGGTCCGGACCGATCGGCCGGGCCGGGCCCGCAAGCCCCGCCACGGGCACCGCCAAACCCGCTGCGCGCAGCAGGTCCTGCGCCTGGTTCGGCCGATAGGCGCCTGGCGTCAGTGCCACGGTGAACCGCCCCCGGGACCGACCCGCGAGAGTCTCGAATCGGCCGCGCAGATGCGCCAGGCCCTCCAGGTGCGACCGGGCCACGAGCACCGTGCAATCCGCAGCGGCAACCAGCGGCCACGTCGGCGAGTGCTCGTCCAGGCGGCCAAGGTCGGCCACGATCCACCCATCCGGGTCGTGCATCGCCTTCGACCCGGGGGCGGCCAGGACTGCCAACGCCGGTGCCACCTCGGCTCCGCCCAGAGAGGCGCACACGACCCTCACATCTCGGCCGGCGACCTCGATCTGCTGAGCCCCAGCCGTGAGGACTTCAGGGCCGGGCTGGTCCGTCGCTGCTGCGGCCTGGCCGGTCTCGGCAAGACCCGGGCGGACCTCGAGGTTCCAGCGGGCGGCCAGGTCGCCCCCGGACGGGTCGCACTCGACCAGGACCGGCACCACCTCGGACTGCGGCCAGCAGGCGACCAATCCCAGCGCGGTCGTCGTGACGCCCTGGGCCCCGGCCATACTGGCGACGGCGATGAGTCCCATGATTCAGTTCCCCTCTGTCGGCGCGACAGGGGCGCTGATGACGACCATGAGCGAGGCCGGATCGGCACCGGCGAGCGCCGGCGCATCGGCCGCGGTCAGCGAGAGCGACACCAGAGCGCCGCCACCGCCTTCGGGCACGGCGATGTCGAGTGCGACCGCCCCGGTCTGCCAGGCAGCGCCGGCGGCGTTCACGCCCATCACGGTCACCGGCAGGCCCGCCTCCAGCGCGGTCGGCCAGCGCCCATCGGCCAGCAGCACCGTCGCCATGACCCGGCCGGGCTCCGGCAGCGCCGCATCGCCCAGCATCCGCTCGGTCAGCAGCGCGCCTTCGGTGACCGGCACCGCCACGACCTTGCCTTCGACCGAACTGGCACGGTCGGTGTCCATCGCCTCAAGATCGGCCACATCGGCCGCGGCAACTTCCCGCTCGTCCAGATCGGCGTTGGTGACGACGTGGCCGGCCGCCAGGGCCTGGCGGGCCACGAGGACCGTCGTGCGCTCCTCAGCGTTGGTGAAGGCGACCAGGCTGAACACTGCTGCGGAGCCGAGCGCGGCCAGGATGCAGGCGATTAGCGCGACGGTCCGTCTCGGCGGGCGCCGCCGCTCCGGCTTCGTCTTCGTCGTGGTCTTGGCGTTCACAGTTCCCCCGTGGATTCCGTTCATCGTTCGACGAGCGCTTGCGACTCGAGGACGGGCCAGGCGGTCTGCCCGGTCGTGGACATGTCCGGCTCAGCTCCGGAGGCGACTTCTCCGCCGCCGGCGTCGGTCACGACCCACGTCACCTGCCAGGTGACCGTCGCGGACACCGGCAGCTCCTCAGAACTGGGCCGGGTGTAGGTGTGGGAGCAGTCCGAGGCCGCCTCAGGATCGGTGCCTCGTTCCCATTCGGTCCCGCGACCGTCGCACTCGACCGTGGCGCCGTCGCCCATGTCCCAGGAGACCGCGACCGGCGTCGCGGTGGCGGTCGCAGTCAGGCCGCCGGCAGCGGCCTGGGCGGTGCGCACGGACCAGGTGGTCGCGCTGACCCACAGCCAGGTGGGCAGCTGCACCAGCTGCACCGTCTCGGGGCTGGCCTCGATCCCGGGCTGCAGCAGGACGAGGCGGTCAACCGCTCGCTGGGCGAGCAGTTCGGGCGAGAGCTGCATCTGCCCGTCGGCGCCGAGCTCGACCCATTCGGCCGACTGGATGCTGGAGCCCGTTTCCGTCGTGCAGGTCTCGATGACCAGCACGGACCGATCGTTCGGACGGGGACCTGCGAGCGGATGGGAGTCGGCGTCCTGGAGCATCGAGGACGTGCAGTCGGTCAGGGCATCGGTCTCGGTACCCGAGCCGCCCCCCGCGGGCGGCTCTGCGCCGTCGCCTGTTCCCGGATCGGTGCCGCTACCGCCACCCCCACCGGGGATCTCGACCTCGACCTCGCACCAGTCGTCGGCGTCTGAACACGACGGATCCAGGTCGGCCGAGGCTGGACGAGCAGCGAAGACTACGAAGGCCAGAGCGGTCGCCGCGGAGGTCAGGATCGCTAGTCGTCGGGTACGCATGATCCGACCTCCTGGATTGCCATCACCGTGACAATCCACATGCCTTCGAGCAGTTCGACTCGGGCCTGGACCTCCTGGGGTCCATAGGACTCGCCAGCGACGGTATTGCTGTCCTGGTCGATCGATTCCATGTCGCTGGAGTCCGCGCAGTCGAGCACGACTACCTGCGTGGCGTCGTCGGTCACGACGGAGTCCTTGACCGAAGGGCTGTGGCTGATCGTGCCGGTCATGCGGGTCCCGTTGTCGAAGGCTTCGGACTCGATCGAGATCGCGTACTCCAGTGCCTGATCGGTGCTGATGGCTTCGAATTCGCTGTAGTCGCCATCCGGCGCAGCGACCGAGGCGCTGAGCGTGTCCCAGAAACGGGCGTACGCGGCGATGGCCGCGTCCTCAGGGTCCTCGATCTGCTCGGGAATGAGGGCGGGGGATGCGGAGGTGCTCGGGGAGGCGGCGTCTTCGGAAGTTTCTGCTGGCCCAGCGTCTCCTGCGGTAGTGCAGGCCGAGACTGCAAGGAGCGTGCCGGCGAGTGCGAACACGAAAGAAAGTCCGCTAGCTGCGGTGTGGTGCGTACCATAGTGACTCACGCAATCGATGGTTCCACAACACGGAAAGTAAGCGCAGTCCTGAGAGTCGGATAGCTGACACTTTGATTCGGGGAGGACCCGGAAACCGGGACTTCGCCGCCCGACGCCCGCACTTTGGGCGGTCTATCACCCGCGTACGGAACCGCCGCACCAGGAGGTGTCTGGTCATGGAAACACGCGCCGATCCCAATCGGAGGAAGCACCAGGTGCAGGCTTCCGAGCGCACCCTGGCGATCCTCCGGGCGGTCCTCGACCATCCCGGCAACACCGTCAAGCAGCTCCGCCCGCATATCGCCGGGGACCGGCCCTCCGATCAGAGCCTTCGCGACCATCTCGAGCTGCTCGTCGCCGGCGGCTGGGTCCGCCGCACCTTCCTGAACCAGATCGTCGTGGGTCCGACCCTCGTAGCCGGAGCCAAGGCCATCAGCGACTTCCAATTGCTCCTCGCCCGCCTGCGACAGGCGTCGGTAGACGGCATGACGACCCAGGAACTGGCCGCCGAAACCGACCTGATGCCCCGTGCGGTGAGCGCCGCCATGACCATCGGCATCGAATTTGACTGCATCACTCCTGTGGGGGATGACCGGTACCGCCTCAATGCCGATGGGCTGCTCCTGCCACCGTGCACCGTCAGCGACGAAGACCTTGTAACGGTGTTGAAAGACTTCTCCAGCGTCTCCGGACATGACGCGGCCCTGGTCCGCCTATCCCAAGCCGACGGCCTGATCCTTTCGCACCTGCAACCTGCGCCTGACGGCACCTCGCTGCTAGCCGATATCGGAGCCGACGCTGCTCACGCCACCGCCAGCGGTCAAGCTGCACTCAGTTGGGTTGACGACGCGCAACGCCACAGGTACCTCCAGACCCACGGCATGAGGGCCTTCACCAAGCGGACGCCGACAACCATAGAGGCCCTTGCCCCGCAACTGATCCGAGAGCCAGGCCGGATCTACACGGCCGAGGGACAATACTGTGCAGAGGGAGCCTGTCTGGCAATCCTCGTCCGCAACGGCCCCCGCACTGACGACCGGATCGTCCTCACCACCTCAGTGCGCCTCGACCAACTTGAACGGGCCCGCGATCGACTCAGGAGCGACCTACGGGACGCGGCTGTCGCGCTAAGCAACCTCATCGACGGGCCACTCCCACCAGTTTCAACCTGAGATAGAGACCAGGCGTGCACTCCGAGTCGGGAGACGCCTAGAAGCTGCGGGACGGGAGCGGCAGTAGCCAGCGGTCAGCTCATTCCTGAGTTGGTGCCTCGGGCGCAACATCTTCCCTCAAGAGGTCATCGAGTTCGAGCAGCACCGGAACCAGCTCGTTCGGGGACTCGACCCTTTCGGGATCGACGGACACGACGGCCCCGTCCGGGTATCCCTCTGGTGCCGGAGTCGCGGTGATGCCTGCGGGCCATTGCTCGATGCGGCGGCTGTCGGGCACCAGCATGATCGGGCCAAGTCGGCCCGCGGCCTCGCGCCGGGCCTTTCTGAGTGCCCTCTGGACCGAGCGCACGGTGATCCGGGCTTCGTCGGCCTCAACTCCTGCGGCAGCAGTAACGAGAAAGTTCACCAGCGGTTCTGCCGGGCTGCCCGAGGGGAATGGCAGCGGTGGTTCGAAGGTGTAGCTGGTGTGGAAGCCGAATTCACCGTCGCCGCCGATGTGCCAGTGGCAGTCGGCCAAGCCTTCGCCGGTTTCGGGGTGGTATGCCTGCACCGATCCGGACATGCCCAGTTCCGGCCACGGCTGCGGCGGGACGTTCTCGTCGTGCGCGACGCCCTGCTCGATGAGCGCCGCGACAGCGGGGACCTCTTGCCAGCGCGCGGCATCGGCGAACCTGTTTCGCCACTCTGGACTGAAGCCGTACTGGGTCTGGATGAACCGGGAGACGATGTCGAGCTGGCTGATCAGCCGGGCCGCTTCACCCTCCAGACCGGTGTCGGCCCGTCGGGTGGAGCTCGTTACCAGCGCCCAGTTCATGACTGTCCCTCCGTGTTCGGCATCGGCTTGTAGACCGCTTCGATCTTGCCGCGAAGCACGACGTCGCGGTCGAAGTAATCATTCATCAGGTCCGCGAAGTCCTCGTCAGCGCACCACCACTCGACGGGACGTCCACCAGCGGCTTGCACCTGCCGTTCGGCCTGTTTCAGCGTGCTTTCGAGGCCACCGCGCTCGCGGAAGAACCATTTGAAGGTGCTGCCGTCCGGTTCGACAAATTGGCCGTAGTTGCCCTTTGCGTCGAGCAGGTACTCGACCTTGCCGCTGCCGGTGTCCTCGACCCGTTGGGCATCGAACCACACGGGTTTCCCGGTCTTGGGGCTGACGACCCGGTACTCGAGGTCGCCTTCAGGGCCACCGTTGGCGGATTTGACGAATTCCTCGTATCGGGCGTTGAACTCGTTGCCGAACGTGCGTGGCGGTGGGGCCTCCCAGGTGCCGGCGGGGGTGAAGGCGGGCGCAGCGGGCGGTGCGCCGGAGGTGGTGGCCGGGCCGGTGACGGTGCGGGGACTGGTACCGCCGCCCTGTAAACCGCCCTGCTTGAGCCCCTCGACTTCCTGCCGGAGTTCCTCCAGCTTCGTCTTGAGTGCGGCCGCGGCCGCGGCGGCTTCGCTCTCGAGGCGCTCGGCGATGCTGTGGGTCTGCGCGGTCTTGGTCTCCAGGCCCAGGCCGGCGAGCTGTCCGGCGAGCCCTTCGCCGGTGTCTTTCGCGGCGTGGATCGTGGTGAGGGCGGTTTCGACACTGTCCGCGGCGGCGCCGACGGCGGCGCTGAACTCGTCAATCGACATGGGGGTGGCCTCTCAGACGTGGAACCGATGTAGCGTATTCGATCCATGTCTGAGAAGTGCTCTCGGTCTTTATTGGGGCCGTTGACGGTTCGACGCGGGGACCCGCAGAATGTGCCTACCCGATACTCTGGAGCTCGGCGAGCTCGAAGGAGTTCCCCAGCGTTAGAAAACTCGGGCGACGAACCCTGGTCAGCGAGGAAGGTTTCCGCACAGGGGCGCTGGCGGATCCGGTAGCAAGACCGTTGCACGTTTCCACGAGGCTAGCCGCGACGAGTGCGCCTGCTCGACCGGTCTCTTCGGTCGTACCGGGCCTTGCCGCTGCACACACCGCAGTCCCTCCACGCCCGCTTGTGCCGCAGGCACAGCAGTGCCAGAAGGAAGGGCTCGTAGTCGCGGCCGGTGCCTCCACAGGTCTTGCATCCGAGGTAGGGCCAGGTGCGGCGCGAATACCCGACGGTCATGCCCCACACGACGACTGCGAGTGCGAGCGTCGAAACCACGATGGCGCCCGTGACTCCCAACAGGGTCGTCACGACTACGAAGGCGGTCACAGCAACGCAGAGCGGGATGGAGACCAGCAGGACCTTCCGGTGCTTACTCGGATGGAAGGTTCTACTTCGGCTGTTCCGCCGGGGTACCGCTCGTGCCCTCGGTGAAGGCTTCGAAACAGTAGCGAGGGGAGCTACAACGCGTTTCGGCTCGCCGATGCTCCTTCCATCCACTGGCTTTGGTTCTCGGGGGATCTCCGGGGCCGACTCGTCGGACTCTTGCGGCAGGTCGGATCCGTTCATGGACAAAGCGGGCGATGGACCAGTGGATTCCGTTGGCTGCGCCTCAGCGTCTTGCACGTCAGGGTGCGATAGTCGGATTTCGGTTCGGCGGGGCTGCGTCCGCAGTCGTAGGCTCAAGATGCGAGTCCTCTCTCGGCGAAGGGTTTCCGGCAGTGGTGGACCACTCACCGGATAGGGATGTGACGGGTGGTCAGCGGTGAACTGCGTCGGCTTCGCCGCTGACAAGGCGCTCGAGCGCGGCCGCGGCGATGAATCGAGCGATCTCGGGGTTCTGGCGGTATAGCTCGTCGAGTACTCCGGCGATGACCGCGAAGCGCGGAACCGGTTCGGACGGGAGTATTTGATCGGACACGAGCTTTTCTAGCGTTGCGTCCAGCCGCTGCTGCAGTCGGTGGAAGTCCTCTATGACGGGCGCATCGGGTTCAGGAAGATCCAAAGGTCCTCGTTTCCATCGAGTTGAGTTCGGGTGGTCTGCCGCGGAGCTACACGTGGTGCGAGCAGGATTTCGCAAGGTGGAACACGCGCCAGGGCTTCCATGACGCGGCTGGGCAGGCTGGTGGGCAGCTGGAGATCGAGAGCGTGAACCGATCGACCGGCACGGTGGCATCGAATGTCATAAGGGACCGGCAGACGCGCTCCATCCCATCCGGTTCGACTCGATGCGCTACGGTCACGTGCGGGTGGAAGGGGAACTGCTGCGGCAGCGGAACCGGACCTGAGCGGATCCCTGCTGCGAGCGCCGCAAGATCCTTGCCGCCGTCGATAACCGGTACGAAGGCCACCGGAGAAATCGGCAGGAACGAAGACACCCCATGCAAGGCGATGGTGAACGCGGTCATCGAGCCAGCCACCATCGCGAGGCGCTCCGCCAACGTCTCCAACTGATCGGCAGCGACCGTGGTTGGAGCGAGCAGGGTCAGGTGCGGAGGCACGGTGTCGGCCAGCGGATCGCCGGAGTCCTTGCGTGCCTGTTGGAGCGCACCGGCCAAGGATTCGGGGATCGCGATGGTCGCACCGACCGTGATTCCCGGAGCCTCTGCGTGGAAGCAACGGTGCTTCATGGGGCGGATATCCGTCGCGTTCTGGCTCACGTTTGTCCCTCGCTCCATTTCGGAACAGCACCATCCTTTGGAGGAAGCTGCGACCAGCGCAGTTCGACCGGCAACGGCCCGTCGGGTCGCGTGTCGATCACGACTTGTTCGAGGCGGCCACGCAGGACGCGAAGGATGTCGGTCGCGCGCTTGAACGGCGCGAGTGCTTGGCGCATGACAGGTTCTGCTTGCAGCAGCCGCCACGCGGCCGCATCGGCATCCCGGGCGTGGACGCGGCCCGCGTCGCATTGCTGGTTGTGGCACGCGTAGACAGGCCCCTTGTTCAGCCACGGCCACGGCACCATCACCACCTCGCAGTCCCGGCACGTTGCCAGGCCCGGGAGCAGCAGTCGTGTGCCGAACGCGGCCTCGACTTGAGCTGCCGCCCGGAGCGCCAGACGGACATCGCGGTCGGCCCTCACGGGCAGCGGCGGCACCGGTGTATTGGATATGATCTGCTGCATCGAGACTCCGTTTCTCGAAGCCGCAACCTCGCCGGGTGCCATCCAGGACCGTGGTTGCGGCGCCTTATGAGCGTTCGGTTGATTCCTTTCGTCTGGGATTTCGCGCCCCGGTCCACATCTACGCCGACTCCGTCCAGGCCGCGAGCGTTCGAGACACCGCTCTTCCAGAGCGAGTGAGGACCCCGCGGGAAGCAGCGCATCCTCTCGTTCGGATGGGAGCATCCATCGCTATTCCATCCATGTCGGGTCTCGTCGGCAAGCCTGCCCGCGAAGAGCCGACATTCCATTGACAGCGCCCGGATCGACGAACTCAGCGTCGGCCGGTGCCGACTGGCCTTCGCGCGATAATGGGCATACGGTGAGGTTTCAGGGCCGCTTACTTCGGGTATCGGAGAACGTCTCACCGCACGGCCGAATCGCGAGGCAACCTCGCTCGTTGTACGAGGTGAGCCAGAATTCTTTCGCTGATACTGGCGGGTCCCCCTGAAGGAGCGCTCCGTGGACGCACACCGTCACTCCGGTTCCCCGACTGAGATCGAACAGCACGTCTACGACACCCTGATCGTCCATACCCGTGAGCACCCAGGCTCGGTCGCGGAGGTCGGCGTGGACGCTTTCCGGACGGTGACACTCGCCCGCCTCGATCAGTGCAGCGAGTGCATCGAGACGGTAGTGGAACAGGCCGTCGAGAAGCCGCCCTTCGGCGCGGTCGTCGTCGCCCTCTGCCAGTTTGTCCTTGACCACCGTGTCGGACACGAGGCGCAGTGGCTGGGCATGACCGCCGCTGCCGTAACTGCCGCGCCGTTCATCGCGACATTGCAGCACGCTATGACCTTGGCTGAGACCGACCCGGCGCGGAGCGGGTCAATCTGGGGGGAGGTGGACGCGACCGGGCTGGCCCTGGAGGGCTTCGCGCCGGAAGCAGTGCGCGGCTATGTCGCGGCCGTCATCGACCACGCCGCATTCGTGTGCGACGAATCGCGGTGGGCGACCGCACGAACCGACGCTCAACCTGCCGGCCACCCGTTCCTCGCCTACGCCGAGCACCTGCGCAACGGCAAGGCAGCCAGCATGAACGAGATCGAGGATGAAGAGGACTGCGGGTCCGCCGGAGTGCACGAAGGCGTCCCGAGCCGGATCGAGCGGCGCTGCCATGCCGACGCGCTCGCCCTGGTCGGCGCCGACCCCGACGCCTCCAGACTCGCCGGAGTCGAGGACTTCCAATCTCTCACGCGCAGCCGACTGGACTACTGCCGAGCCTGCAGCGACCGGATCATCGACCGCGCCGCCAGTGAGTCGGTCCGCACCGCCATCGTCCTGTGGCTGTGTCTCCAGGTCTTGGAGCAGCGGGTCGGGTTCAAGGCGCTCCATGAAGGGATGGGCTACTCCCCGGAGACCGCTGAACCCTTCGCGGCCATCACCACCGCGACCGGAGGCGACCTGACCTACCGGCAAATCGAGGCGATCGCCACGGTCGTCACCGATCTCGATCCGCTAGCCCGGCTCAACCTGCTCGACCAAGTCGTCCAACAGGCCGGGTTCGTCTGCGACACGCCGCAGCGGCATGCCGACCACTCGCATCGCCCTGCCGGCCATCCGTTCCGCATCTACGACGAGCGCCTCCGCGCCCGAAAGCGCTAGAACAGCACAACACGGTCTTTCCGCCAAGACAGAGCAGCGGTTGTTGGCTTAGCAACCCAGCGAGGTCCGAGGCTCGTTCTAAGGAGTGCGGGAATCACGTTGTATCACCATGCGATTCGTCGCGCAGCTTCATCCAGAGCTTGCCGAGCATGTTCTGTCCCGATCCGTCCGCACCTTCGCCCCAGAAGTAGTCGGTCGGCGAATCCTCGACGATCTCCTCACCGCCGCTCTCCTGCAGGGCTTCCCGGGCTTCTGGGTGCTGCTCAAGCTTGGCGCGCAGGATCTCCTCAAGAACGGCCACCTTCTTGCGGCCCCAGTCGGGGTCTTTCGCGGCCCTATAGGTCTCGTTTGCCAGGGCCTTGGCCTGGAGAGGGCTACGAGCCTCGCAGATCGCCTCTTGGCCGACCGGATCGGTGCATTTCGCAGCTTGGTAAGCATGCTCCGAGGTTGGGTAAAGCTTCCCTCGGTACTCAATGGAGTGCGCCGAGAAGTTGTTAAACACATAGTATTTCGGCGTATAGAAGTTTATTACCACCAGTTTGCCAATCTAGTCGGTGAGAATGCGGACGCCAAAGGAGCGACCATCAGAGCGCCTCGAGCAGAGTGGACTTCTCTGTCATCGTTCGCTATTCACTCATTTCGTCAACGGTGGTGAGCAGGCCGCTCACGGCAGGCGAGTCAAATTCAGCCGCAATCACTCTTGCGACAGCGATGGCGTCGATGAGCATTCGAGTCGAGCCGGAACCGCGCGCAATTTTTAGCGCAGAGGCGGCCCGGGCAGCGGCGGCGTCATGCTGCCCGACGCCTGCATACGCCTTGGCCAGCAATACCTGCGCTTGGCCTCGGTCCCGGTGGTAAACATCTGGCACCTGGGTCACGGCGTGCTCGAAGATCGGGACCGCCAGCTCCGGCCGTCCCAAGGTGAGCCAGCATTTCGCCCGCTGAACCTCGATGTAGGTTGGCGTGCAGAAATCTCCATGACCGGTACGGCCATCCCTTTTCGTGTCCGGCGAAGCGGCGAATTCGTGAGCTTCGTCGAGCCGCCTATGGCATTCCCGTTCGTTTCCTTCAAGCGCGTATCCGTGCGCTTCCTGTTGTCGGATCGCAGCGCGCGCAGGGCCTGCAAGGTGCCGTTCATTTCTCTGGGCCGCCTTAGACAGGCTGATCGTTTGCGCGGCGTTCCTTCGCGTCGTGGCCTGCTGGCTCCTGCGGAACATCGCCCAAGAAACCATGGCGTGGTCTCCCGCTTCGGTAGCCCATTCCAGCGCTTGCCGCGTCCAATTTTCGGCGCTTCCCATATCGGCGGTATCTTCATGAAGCCAGGCAGCGGATTCGGCGTACCTCGAGCCGAGCCTCAGTACTTCATGCCGCTGCTCTCCTTGGGCATATTCCAGGAGAGAATCTAGAATAGACAGCTGCTGATGAACCGACTGAAGGGCGTGGCGAGGGCCGAAAAGATTGTCGGTTCGGACCAAGGTGTGCCACAGGTCTGCCAGGTGCTCGATGGCAGCGTCCAACTGGGAGCCCTGCAATCTGTGGGGCGGCCGCAGGCTCTCGAATTCCAGCTGGTTGCGCGATGGCTGATGCCACGACGCCCCTGATTCGATCTGGCTTGTGGCGGCTGTGGCCTGGTCTGGAACGGGATCACCGCTCGGGTCGAGGCTGATTGCGGGTTTGGTGGCTTCGCTCCACGACCGCCGTTGCTCCTCAAGGCGGTGCCGGGCGGCCGTCGCCTCCAGACGCTTCTGTTCGCTGATCGCCTCGGCCACCTGGTGGTATGCGGCGAGGAGTGCGGTCTCGGCGTCGAGGGCGTTGTCGCATTCGGCCCAGAACTTCTCGTCGGGGAACTGGCGACCGGTCTCGGTGTTGGCGACCGTGGACCGCGAGGTGCGCACCTGGCCTTCGGCGATGAGCTGCTGCTGGGTCCAACCCTTCGCTTCCCGGAGGTCGGCCAGCATGAGACCGAGGTCGGTCTTCATACGCGCGATGTCTCTGGGTTCCAAGACGATCCTCCAGGGGTCCGGTCCTGTGGCTCTCGACTATGGGGCGGCTGTCAATGGTTTGTCAATCATCGCTGCCAGTGCTTGCCGACATCCGGTCCGACAGGTGAAATCGAGTTAGCGGGCCGTGGCGGTCGTCACTGTCAGTGGTCGCAACTGTATCGCGCTCCGCTCCGAGCACGCCAACACATGCCAGGAGGACTCATGAAGCGGTCCCTGATCGTCGACACCCACGCGTCAAGCTGCTACTTCCGAACCTCGATCGCGGGCGAGGGACGCAAGGCGCTGGTACAGATCACCGAGCGCTGCAATCTCCATTGCGGACATTGCTTTGTGTCATCTGGTGACTGGGGCGATCACATGCCCCTCGAACTGATCGTCGATAGGGTGATTCCGCGCCTGAAGGCAGCCGGAGTTCAGCGCCTGACGCTCACCGGCGGGGAACCCTTCGTCCACCCGGACATCATGGCGATCTGCCGGGCCGTCAGGTCGGCCGGTTTGCCACTGGGCATCTGTACGAACGCGACCTCGACCGCTGATGACCAGATCGCCGAGCTCGTCGGGCTCGGCGACGTGCATGTGAACGTCTCGTTCGACGGATTCCGGCCCGAATCCCACGGCAAGTTCCGAGGCGATCGCTCCAGCTTCGCGACCACCGTGGAGACGACGCGGAAGTTCGCCTTGGCGGGGTTGCTGCAGGGGTTGTTGTCCACGCCGAACGCGTTGTCGGCTCCCGAGGAGTTCGCCGACCTGTGCTCCTTCGCCAGCGACATCGGTGCGCAGTACGTGTTGATGAATCCGTTGTCGCCGTTCGGGCGCGGGATCGCTTCGCAGGGGCGCCTGGCGGCGGACGAGGACAAGATGCGCGCGATCGCGGCGGTCACTGCGCGCTTTGACCGCCCTGACATGCAGACGGTCCGCATCCGCTTTCCGAACAAGGACAAGCCGCTCGGCGGCTGCGACGCCGGCAAGATCATCTACGTCTTCACTCGCGGGCAGGTCGCGGTCTGCCCCTACCTCGTGTTTGCCGCCCGCAACCCGGCCTCGCGCTATCTCGACCAGGAGTTCATGGTCGGCAACATTCTCGAGGCCGATGTCGCTGGCGCTCTCGACGATTATCGCTTCCACGACCGGTTCCGGGTCGGGGCCAATGCGACGTGTCGTTCCTGCGCGATGGACGCTGTCTGCGGGAAGGGCTGCCCGGCGGCGGTGGTCGCCCGCGGCAAGCGCATCGGCGAAGTCGACACCGAGCAGTGCTCTATCGTCGCCTCCCCGAAGCGTTCGATTCCGTTGGCGGTGAAGCGATGAGTGGCCGGTTCCTCGTCGTGGAAGGCCCAAACGGGGTCGGGAAGACCACCGTGTGCGCTCACTTGGCCGCGGCGCTGCGCCGCAGCGACCCTCGCGTCCACGCCACGACCGAGCCGAGCCAGTCGCCATTGGGCCGGCTCCTGCGCGCCGCCGAAGCCACGGTCACCGGCAGGGCGCTCGGCCTGGCCATCGCCGCCGATCGTGCCCACCATGTCGAGGAAGAGATAATCCCGCACCTGAACGCCGGATTCACCGTCGTCTGCGACCGCTACGTGCCCTCCTCGCTGGTCCTGCAACGCCTTGACGGACTCGCCGTCGATGAGATCTGGGCCTACAACGAGTACACCATCCCACCGACCCTGACCGTCTACCTCGAGGACGAGGCCGAGGTCATCGCCGAACGCCTCGACCAGCGCCGGGCGCGCTCACGGCTGGAGAGCGTGGGTGGGCCGGCCGAGGAACTCGACCTGTACCGTCAGGCCCGCGAGTTCCTCGATCAGGAGGGCTGGCACCAAGCCGTCGTCGACTGCCGTGGCCGCACACCGGCCGAGGTCGCCTCCGCGGTCCTCGCCGGGTTCAACGCCCCGGAGGTGGCATGTTCTCCCTGATGACGGTCAACATCGGTGCCGCTGCCCCTGACCGTGCGACACGGATCGGCGACTGGATCGCCGCCGCCGACGATGACGTGGTGGTCCTGACCGAGACCAGCGCCGGCAAGGGCACCGCGACGCTCATGGACCGCTACGCCCGGGCTGGGTGGGCGTACACCGAACTCACCGGCATGGGCGGCGACCGGGGCGCGGCCCTCGTCTCCCGAATCGCCCCCGGCCAGATCGCCACGCAACGCATGCCGGTGACCCTCGCGCACCGCCTCGCCACGCTATCCCTCGGCACCGAACCGGAGGCGATCATCCTCGGCGTATATGTGCCCAGCCGCGACCGCACCGAAGCGAAAGTCGAACGCAAGCGGGCCTTCCTGTCCGAACTGCTCGCCGCATTGGAGGCCTGCGACTCAGGTGTCCGTGAGCGGCTGATCCTCGCCGGGGACTTCAACGTCGTCGCCGCCGACAGCCCAATGGCGCGAACCATGATGCCCTTCGAACTGGAAGTGCTCCCGCGCCTGGCCGCCGCCGGCCTGGCAGACCTCGCCGCCGCAGCGGGCCTCGCCGGCCAGCCGACCTGGGTCGGACGTACCGGGGACCAGTACCGGTACGACTACGTCTTCGCCGGCGCCGTGCTGGCTGACCAGGTCGCTGACGTGGAATTCCTGCACGAGACCCGCACGCTCGGCCTGACCGACCACAGCGCGTTTCGGGTCCGGTTTGAAGGCGATGCCGAACGGATCGTCGTCGCCGCTCCTACTTCGGATCCGACGCTGTTCTAGACGCGCAGCGCGTTGCGCACCAACGTGTCATAGGTATCGGTGACCTGCACACCGTCGATGCCGAGCATCTGGATCCGATCGGCGAGCCGCTGCTGCACCCGGGTGGAGTCGTCGTTGGTGAGCAGTTCCAGTTCGAGGAAAGTCCCAGCGTGTTCGACCTCGTCGAGACAAAGCGACACCCCGCCCCACGACCCGTTCCGACGCGTCTTGACGATACGAACGGTCGGCATGTATCCCATCGCGACCACGGCGGCATGCATCGCCGCACGATCGGCGACCTCCGTCTCGTGTTCGAGGCAGTCCATCTCGTTCGACTGCGGCGTCTTCACGGTGAACAGGTGCCGACCGTCCTCGGTACGAAGCCGAGCAAACGGCACACCTGTCTTGCCCATCCCGTAGGACCAGGCACTGGGCGCGTACGCCTGATCGTCCTGGACGACGGGAGCTGACCATGCCACGCCTTCGGCCTTGAATCTGGCCATGACCTCCGCGGCATCGACAATGCGGAACTTGACCTCTACTTCGCGGCGCACTATCGCTCCTTGCCTCGCTCGGATCGGCGACCGGGAGCCGAGCCTACCGGGGCGGCGGGCGACACCGATGCAGCCCACGGTTGTCAATGGATTGTCGGTTCCCTGATCAGCGCCTTGCCGACACCGACCGACACCAGTGGAATGAGAATCACGCAGCGCGAGAACACGATTCCAAGGAGGTGCAGGACCCGATGACGACACCGACACCGCCCGGCACCTCGCTCGGCACGATCACCGGCTACGGGTACGAGTTCGCCGCCACGGGCGATGTCGATTCGATGATGCTCACCAGGGTGAGCACGCGCGGCCGGACTCACACGACCGGTCAGCTGACCTGGGACGCGGCCCAGGACACGTTCATTGCCAAATGGAATTCCGAAGCTTACCCGCGGATCGAGCCGGACTCGCTGCTGGCGATGCACCTGTTGAGCAGCGCCCGCCAGCTCCGAATGGCAATCGCCCTCAGGGCACCACTGGCAGCGGAAGCTGAGGTCCAGCTGGCGCAGCCGCTCCCGGGCGAACAGGTTCAGAGCGACCTCGACAAGGGAGCGGACCGATGAACGGCACCAAGAGCGCCGCCGCATGGGCGCGCATCGACGCGAACACCAAACACGACCTCTCACCAGCGACCGTTTGCTCCATCCTGGATGGTGAGCCGGAAGCCAATCCCGCCCGGCGCTGCCGGACAGCGGCTTCCAACACGGCGGCTGCGGCACTGTTTCCTCCTAGCGGTGCCGCAGCCGACTCCGGTGAAGGCGCCTACCGGGCCATCGACATTCGAGATCACCAGACCGACACCGACGACTTTGCCGAGCAGGTGGGTGCTCCGCGAACCGGATCGGTGTCATGCTGCCGCTGCACGGCTCAGGTGGAGGTTCCCTGCATGGGCTATGGGGACCTGGTGCGCCGGGCAGAGGCGGCCGGCTGGCGCTACCGGCCCGCTCGACACGGTCGTGAACGAGCCTGGTGCCCGCAGTGTCAGCATGACGCCGGGAGTGCAGCGTTATGGAATCCTGGCAGCGCTGCCTCCAACCGGCCGGGCCGACCGCGCACCCTGACCCTGAGCGGTCGGCTCCATCTCAAACCCCTTTCCCCCGGAGCCTCGACGGCACCACGCCAGCCCGCGAGCGGCGGCGTCCGGATCTGCTCGCCGCCATGGAGCTAGGACGCATTCTGATCGCGGGTGAATGGCTCAGCGTCCACTACCACAACGCCCGGGCGATGTGGTTGTGCCGCAACAGCGACTTCCGCTCCACGGTCGGCATCATCCGCTGGGATTTCGGCAAGAGCCCGCAACTGCTGCTGGACCCGAACGATGCTCGTTTCGACCACCCGGACTCGAGTGAAGTGCTCGCCATGGTCGGCCAGGCGATGGCGGTGTGGTGGTGCGTCGTGGACCAGCAGGTCCTCGACCCTAGGTTGAAGGTGGCGATCCACCCGGATTTCGCCCCGTTCGTCGTCTATCGGGGCAGTGGCGATCGCCCACAGATGCAGATCCCCCGGCAAAGCACCGGGTTCTCCGCGCCGCTGGGAACCGGGCAGGAACACCGTGAATGAGGAGGAACAGGTGACCCGAGAAACCACACCGACCGACGAGGATGCCATTGCCGCACGTCTTCGTCTCGAACTGGCCGAGGCAATCGTGAAGAACCGCGCCGACATCGGCAAGACCGTTGACGAGGCGATTCTGGATGCCGTGCGCACGGTGCCCCGGCACCTGTTCACGCCCGGCGTGAGCCTGGAGGAGGCGTACGCCGACGCGGTGCCGATCATGAAGCGCGACGGCGACGGGGTGGCGATCAGCTCGGTTTCAGCGCCGTGGCTCCAGGCGACCATGCTCCAGCAAGCCCAGATCCGCTCGGGGATGAGTGTCCTCGAGATCGGCAGCGGCGGTTACAACGCGGCGCTCATCGCCGAACTCGTCGGCCCGAAAGGGAAGGTGGTGAGCCTCGACATCGATCCGGAAGTGTGCGAGCGGGCCGAGCGCGGCCTGGCCGACGCCGGCTACGACGACGTCGTCACCGTCGTCTGCGCCGACGGTGAATTCGGCGCTGAGCGGTTCGCGCCGTTCGACCGCATCCTCGTCACCGTCAGTGCCCCCGACATCCCGCCTGCCTGGACCGATCAGCTCACCGAAGACGGCCGCCTCATCGTCCCGCTGCGCGTACACGGCCTGGAACGCTCCTTCGTGTTCCAGCCCGAGGGCAACCACCTCGTCTGCACTGAGTTCGAGTTGGCCGGGTTCGTGCCGATGCAGGGTGCCGCCGAAAACCGCCAGCGCCTGGTCGGCCTGCACGGCGATGACATCGTGCTCCGCGTAGACGACCGCCAGCCGGTCGAAGCCGAGCCGCTGCGGCTCGCTCTGGAAGGGCCGCAACATGAGTCGTGGTCGGGGGTCCTGGTCGGCGGGATGGAACCGTGGGATGACCTGGACATGTGGCTCGCGACCGTCTCACCCACCTACGGCTACCTCACGGCCACCGACCAGGGCCTGTCCACGGGGCTCGTGACGCTCACGCTGCGCTGGGGCATGTCCGCGGTCTGGGACCACGACTCGCTTGCCTACCTGACGCTTCGCCCGGTCACCGAGGACCGAACCGAGTTCGAATTCGGCGCCTACGCCCACGGGCCCAACGCGACTGAACTCGCCGGCCAGATGGTCGCGCACATCCGCAGTTGGGACCACGACCAGCGTCGCGGCGCAGGACCGCACTTCGAAGTCCGCCCCAAGGACGCCCTTGCCGGCGACCTCCCGCGCGGCCTGGTCGTCGAGAAACGCCACAGCCGCGTCACTGTCTCCTGGCCCAAGGCCCCCGGTCTTACTGGCCAGGTGAACTGATCCGCAAACCGAGAATCACAAGGAGTGATTGACATGGACACTCAGCAGCTCGACAAGGTCGACGAGGACGCCTTCGAACTGGACATCCAGTTCGTCGAGTCGGGCCCCGACCTCGGGAAGATCCTCTACGACACCAGCGACGGCTGCGGATCCACCTGCGCCAGCGCCTGCACCAGCTGCAGCTAGGCCCCCCTTCGCCGGTACTGGTCTCCAGACCAGTACCGGCCACATCCTGCTCCCGGACAAGTGCATTGATCCGTAATCGAGAAGAACAAGGAGCGACATGGACACTCAGCAGCTCGACAAGATGGACGAGGACGCCTTCGAACTGGACATCCAGTTCGTCGAGTCGGGCCCCGACCTCGGGATGATCCTCGACGACAGCAGTGGCGGCTGCGGTGCGACCTGCCAAAGCTCTTGCACCAGCTGCTCCTAGAGCCTCCCTTCGCCGGTACCGGTCCCCAGGCCGGTACCGGCCCCCTGTCCCAGCACCCCGTCCAAGGAGAACCCGGTATGTTCCGAGCCGTCGAAGCAGGACTGGTCCGTCTGAGTGCACACGCGCCGGCCGCATCACAGCCCCGCCTCCCCGACCCCGAACGCACCGGCTTCGAAGCCGCCGCCGCGCAACGCGAATGGGTCCGGACGGTCTGGGGCCACGGCCACCTGGCTACCGCGATCGAGGCCGCCGCGCCCGCGCTGGCAGGCCGCATCGAGGCGATCTGCGCGGGCGAGGTCACCGAACCCCAGCAGATCCGTCGGGCTGCGCTGGCCCTGCTGCGCTATCGGCTTCGCAGCGAATCGCGCGCCACTCCGTTCGGGCTCTTCGCGGGCATCGCTCCGGTCCATTTTGCTCCGCAAGCGATCGCGAACATCGGCGTCGCGCACCGGGCGATCGTCCGGCCCGACGCGATACTGCTCCACCGGATCATCACCGAGCTCGAAGAGGATCTGCTTCCCGACCTGACGGTCATGGCCAACAACCTTGCCGCAGTTCAAGGAGAACGGCTGGTCTTGGTCTCGCAAGCCGACAGCGACGAGCCCGGTCCTGTGGCGGTCTCACTTCGATGGACGCGAGCGGTTGAGACAGCCCTACGGTGGGCCGAGGACCCGATTCGCTTCGCCGACCTGGCCGCCAAGCTCGCCGCCGAGTTCCCGCGAACCCCGCCGGACACGATCACCGCGATGCTCCGGTCCATGGTCGCCCAAGGGGCACTCATCACCGCGCTCCGGACGCCGATGACCGAAGCGAACCCACTCGAACGCCTCCTGGGCGAGTTTGATGCGACAGACCTGGCGAACCAGCACCCGTTGGCAGCAGCGACGAGGACGGCGCACCGGCGACTTTCCTCCATACAGGACCTCACGGGCCGCGGCCCGGCTCGACCACTGCTGCGAGAGGCCGCCGAACTCCTCGGCGCCGAACCCCACCGGCCCGTGTTCGCCACCGACCTTCGCATCGACGCCCAGCTCGGCTTGCCGCCGGCCGTGGTGGCCGAAGCGGAGCACGCCGCCACTGAACTGCAGCGCCTGACCCGCTTCCCCGAGGGTTTCCCGTCCTGGACGGCATACCACCATCAGTTCCTCGAACGCTACGGCCTCGGCCAAGTCGTGCGCGTGCGCGAGCTGACCGACCCGATCACCGGGCTCGGATTCCCCGCCGGGTTCCGCGACTCCTTGTTCGCCAAGTCCGAGCCGCCGGCGACCGACCGTGACCGTGCACTCCTGCAGCTCGCGCACGTTGCGGTCGTCCAGGGGCGCATGGAGATCGACCTCGCCGCCGCCGACACCGAGCGCATAACGGTCGCTTCGCCTACCGCGCCGCCGCACGTCGGCATCGCCTTCCACCTGCGCGCCGCCAGCCTCGATACGCTCGCCGCCGGCAGTTTCACGCTCGTCGTCGAAGGCGCCGGACGCGCGGTCGGTACGACCGAAGGCAGGTTTCTCCACCTGCTCGACCAGGCCGATCGCGACCGGATAGCGGCGCTCTGGGGACAGCTCCCGACGGCCGTGCTCGGGGCGTCGCACGTACAGCTTTCGGGTCCGCCGCTGTGGGCCTCGACGGCGAACGTCGGCCGCGTCCCACAGGTACTCCCCGACCTCCTTGCGCTCGGCGAGTTCCCGACCGAGCGCCGCACCCCATTCCGTCTCGACGACCTGGCGGTCACTGCCGACGCTGAACGGCTCTACCTGGTCAACCTCGTCGACGGCGGCATCGTCGAGCCGATGGTCCCCAACGCGATCGAACCGGCGATCCGGCTGCATCCGATGCAGCGGTTCCTCGCAGAGCTGCCGCGCGCCAAGTCGTCGGTATACGCGATGTTCGACTGGGGCGCCGCGGCGGCCCTGCCGGTGCTCCCGCGAGTGCGCTCCGGCCGCAGCATCCTCACCGTCGCCCGGTGGAAGATCACCGCTCGGCAGCTCCCCGCTAAAAACCGCCCCTGGAGCGAATGGACTGCAGCATGGCGACAGCTGCAACGCGACCTCCAGATCCCCGGCATCCTGTACCTCGGCGACAGCGACATCCGCGTCCGCATCGACACCGCCGACGACGCCCACCTGGCCCTACTGCGCCACGAGCTCGACCGGCACCAGACGGTGGTCCTGCGCGAAGCCCCGACCGACGCGGAACTCGGCTGGATCAGCGGCCGCGCCCACGAGATCACCCTGCCACTCGCCGCGACCGCACCGCCGAAACCACGGCCCCGCCACCTCGAAAGGCCGCTGCAACCAGGCACTGTGGTGGATGAGCAGCTCCCCGGTGCGGGTTCGTGGCTCTACGCCAAGGTCTACACCCATCCGGGGCGCTTCAACGACCTGCTCGACGGACACCTGGACGCACTGCACGGGACCTGGCCCGAGGCGCTCGAATGGTGGTTCATCCGCTACAAGGACCCACTTCCGCACCTGCGCCTGCGATACCGGCTGACCGAAGTCACCGAGTACGGCTCCGCCGTTGAGCGGCTCGGTGCCTGGGCCGCGGACCTGCGCCGACGGGGCCTCATCAGCCGCCTCCAGCTCGACACCTATGTGCCCGAGACCGGCCGGTACGGCCACGGCGGGGCAATGCAAGCGGCCGAAGAGGTCTTCGCCGCCGACACGGCCGCCGCGCTCGCCCAGATCCGCCACGCCGCCAAAGCACCGGCGATCACCCAGGCGCTGTGCGCGGCAAGTCTCATCGACTTGGTCATCGCCTTCACCGGCTCAGTCGATGCAGGCATGGACTGGCTCTTCGACTACGTCGACCGATCCGGCCCCCCGCTGGACCGCGACGCCGTCGCCACCCTCGCCGGCCTCCTGGACCCCGGAGTCGGCAACCCCACCCGCCTCACCGCATCGGCATCGGCCAGCGGCGTTCTCGACGCCTGGCAGCACCGCAGCCGAGCGGTCGCCACCTACCGGCTCGAACTCCTCATCAACGGTCGCGGCGACTTGGATGCGGTGCTGTCGTCCCTGCTGCACCTGCACTACATCAGGGCGATCGACATCGACCCCGAGTCCGAGCGGGCCTGCCTCAGGCTCGCTCGCGCCGCCGCCCTCGCCTGGCGATCCCGCAACCGAAGGAGCCGAACGCGATGAACACCAGCACCACCACGACCAGCACCGAAGCCGCCGACCGCATCGCCGCCGAGCTGGCCGACCCGGGAACCGTGCCGCTCAGGGAAGGCGCGGCCGCGCAGTCGCTCGGCGCCGGACGCCTCGGCGTCGCGCTGCTCCACTTCGAACGCGCCCGCACCGGCCACGGCGACCCGGCGACCGCCCGGGCCTGGCTGCGCGCCATCGCCTACCCCCGCACCAACTGCGCCACCGCCACCAACCTCTTCAACGGCGCCCCCGCCATCAGCTTCGTCCTGCACACCACCGACACCCAGGACTCCTACGGTGAGCTTCGGGACCGCCTCCATGAACGAGTCAAGATCATCATCACCGAACGGCTCGCCCTGGCCCGCGAGCGGATCCGCCGGCAACGGCCGACCGGGTTCGCCGAATACAGCCAGCTCTCGGGCCTGTCGGGCCTGGGCACTTACCTCCTGTCCACCGAACCCGGAAGCGAGCTCACCGGCGACGTCCTCGCCTACCTGGTCGACCTGATCAAACCACTCCGCGCCGGCGACACCTGGGTGCCCGGATGGTGGTCCGCCCACGACCCCTTCCTCAAGCAATCCAGCGACTTTCCCGGCGGCCACGTCAACCTCGGTGCCGCGCACGGCATCGTCGGACCGCTCGTCGTCCTCGCCACCGCTTACAACGCCGGTCTCAACGTTCCCGGCCAGCGGGACGCGATCGAGTGGATCTGGTCCTTCTACGGCACCTGGCAGCACGAACACGGCTGGTGGCCCCAGTGGCTCACCCGAAGCGAACTCAAGCGCGGCCGCAGTACCCAGCCCGGCCCCGGGCGGCCGAGCTGGTGCTACGGCACCCCGGGCATCGCCCGAGCCCTGCAACTCGCGGCGATCGCGCTCGACGACCCGGTCCGCCAACGCCGGGCCGAAGACGCCCTCCTGCGCTGCCTCGCCGACACCGACCAGCAGGCCAGGCTGGTCGAAGGCGGCCTGTGCCACGGGACTGCCGGGCTCTACCGGATCATCCAGCGCGCTGCCGAAGACGCCCAAGACGACCGGCTCGCCGCGGCGCTCCCCGAACTCGAAGAGCGCCTGCGCTCCAGTGCCGTCCCCGAGAACGGATTCCTCGACGGCGAAGCCGGCCTCGCACTGACCCTGCACGGCCTCGGCCCGCGCATCACCGACGACGCCACCTGGGATGCCGCCCTGGGTCTGGCCGCACCGAAAGCCCTGCGCTGATGAGGATCCTCTGCCCGCCGACCCCCTGGCTTCAGACCAGCATCCATCTGGCCGAGCCCGACCGCGCCGAGCACGTCCTCACGGAGGTCCTGTGGCCCCAGATCTGGTCGGCGATGGAAGACGGCGTCCTCGACGGCTGGTTCTTCATCCGCAAGAGCCCGGAGTGGCGGCTGCGATACCTGCCCGGCGGTGACGTGACGCCTCTCCAGGCGCGCGCGCTCCTCATCGACATCCTCACCAGCAGACAGGCCAAGCCGCATATCGCCGAGTTCACCCACCAGATCTACGAACCCGAGACCTACGCCTTCGGTGGCGCCTCCGCGATGGCCGTTGCTCACCGGTTCTTCCACCGCGACTCAATTTTCGTCGCCGAGTACCTCACGCATTTCGGGTGCGACCCTGAAACCGACAAGCGGCGCGAACTCTCGCTGCTGCTGTGCACGGCCATGGCGCGCGCGGCCGGCCTGGAATGGTACGAGCAGGGTGACATCTGGGCCCGCCTCGCAGCCATCCGCGGAGCCGACCCCCACCCGCAATCCAACCCGGATGCAGCGGCCGAGAACGCCCGACACCTCCTGACAGCGGACATCGACGCGACCATCGCCCGGATGGGCACCGGCCCCGCCACAGCCGCTGCTGATGCGCTCAGCGAGTACCGGGCCGCAGGGACGGCACTGCGGCAACTCGCCGACGAGGGGCGACTTGAACGCGGCCTCCGCGAAGTCCTCGGCCACCACCTCCTGTTCTGCTGGAACCGGATCGGACTGCGAGTGGCAGGCCAACGGGACCTCGCCCGCGCCGCCCGCGACGCCGTCTTCACCAGCCCCCGAACCGAATCCGCCAGCCAAGGAACCGACTCCGAAGGGAACGAATCCGATGCATGAGCTGCGAGCGCTCGCTTTCTGGTTCCCGCTCGTGCCCAGGGCCAGGCCGAGCTGTCAGCCACTCGACCGCCGCGTCGAAGCCGTCACCGCCATGGCTCACCAGGCAACAACCCCGACCGAGACGGCAGCAGCGCTCAACCTGACCGCGCTCATCGCCAGCGACATCGGCGCCAGTGACCTCGCGGCCAATCTTTGCTGGAGACAACTCCGCACGTTCGCCGACCACGCACCGCTCAACGAAGCGCATGCCGGCCTCGCGATGGAGCCGGTCATCAACCTTGCCCGGCTCGCCATCCGCGCCGGCGACGGCGACCGCGCCCACAAGATCCTCGACCAGACCCTGGCTGCCGCCGCTGACGGCAGCACCACCAGCATCGACGGCTACCCGATCGACTTCACGGCGCTGACCGACTCCACCGAAAGCCGACGTGCCGCGCATGAGCGGCTGTGGACGGCGTTCCTCTCCGACGGCACCCGAGCGCTCACCCGTGCCGGCCGTTGGGATGAAGCGCTACTCGCCAGCGAACGCCGAGGCGGCATTGGCGACCGGCTCCTCGACGGACGCCAGACCGCGATCATCGCCCGATTCATGGCCGGGAACCTCGACGATGCGAAAGCCATGATCGCCGACACCACTGCCATCGACCCGTGGGAGGAGGTCCTCGCCGCCTACCTCGAAGCGTGCCTCGCCGCCGCGACCAGCTGCGCGGATACGGCGACCTGCGCCTCACTGACCAACATGGTGCGGCAGCTGGATTTGCCGCCTGAACAGCAGCTCTTCCAGATCCGTTTGGGCCTGAGCATCCTGGAGCTCACTCATCTCCACGGCGGTAACACACTCGAGCTGATGGCGGCCCTCGCTACGATCGCCGCCCGGAACGGGGACGCCTACGCTGCCCGCGATCTGCTCAGCGACCCCGTCTTCCAGACCCTGGCAGACGAGCGGACCACCTTGAGTCTCACCGCGGCACTGGAGCTGGCCGGTCTCGCCCCGCGACAGGACCCGACGCTGCAGCTCCAGCACCTCCAGATCGTCGCCGATGTCGGACTCACCCGCCTGCAGCACCTTCTCGGCAGGGTCCCGGAGGGAGCCTGAGCGCCGTGGGGATGCGTTGGCGTCCCACACATCGAGGACGCCAACACAACATCAGACAGGGGAATCCGTGAACAGACACAATCTGAACCGCTACCGCGCCGCACTCTCCAACCTGATCGAGTGCCGCAGCCACCCTCGACTTGCAGAGCGTGCGCTCGCCCGCGAGACCAGCAGGATCGGCGGCAACCCCGCCACTCCGCTTCTGGTCCTGGCTCGCGGTCACGTCCACGCCATCGTCGGCGCACTCGCAAATGCAGAACTCGACGCCGAGGCCGCACGCACCTGGGCCCGAGCCGTGTTCGAGCGGCTCGCCTACCTCGACACCGGCGGCAGGCCGGTCGCCGCCGAGATCGCATACCGGTTCGCGATCTACAACACCGTCGAGATCCTCGCCGCCGACCCTCCTCCGTTCACGCTCGATACCGAGGGACTCGCGCGCCTGGATGCGCTGCTGGAATGCCCCGACGTTCCCGAAGACGACGGCGACTGGGACGAGGACACCATCGCCGCGTTCAATGCACGGCAGCACCTGCTGCCCAAGGGAACGGGCCTGGACCTCGACCAGATCCAGCAGCACCTGGAGACCGCGATACTGGAGGCCGACATCCGCGGCATCCCCGACCCGCAACCGGTCCCTTTCTTGCTCGCGGTGGGCCGGCCTCAACCTGGTGAACACCTCCGGCCGCCGCTCGGCGAGGGCGAAACCGACATGGTCGGATTCGACCTGTGCGATCAGTCGTGGATGATCCGACCTGGCCCCGCCCCCGGCATCGCCGCCCTCTACCGGGCTTCAAAAGGCCGCCTGGCACTGGCCGCCCACCTCGTCCACGACAACGGCGCATACGAGCGGCTGCTCCCGATCCCGGATGCCGACCCCGCACCGCCACTGGTCATCAACACCATTCCGATCATCCTCGCCGACGCTCGCGTGTCGGGACTGCGACTATGACGTGTCAACGGTCTGGCACCGGTCTAGAGCCCCTGCGCGGCTGAACATCCGGCCGCTGCGAGTCCACTTCAAGACCGTTTCGCGCTGCTTGCGCGGATTGCCGGGTGCGCGCACCCCGCGCACCCGGCGCGGAAAGAGACGCGCACCCTGCCTATAAAAGGAGCCTGGATCTATCGGTGTGCGGTGAGACGACGACTTGCCGAACCGAAACTCTTCGAAGCCGCCGCTGGCGGTCAACCGCTACGGCGGTTTGGACGTGCCCTTGTCGGTATGGACCGTCAACGGAGCGGCCGACCTCGTGGCGGGACTGCTGGTGGAAATCGCTCCGACCGGCCCGGTGGCCGCGGTCGACCTACCCGGGTGGACCGCGATGCCCCTCTCGGGTCGCTGTACCCGCGCTTACAACCGTTCCCGCGCCACGAGCGCCCGGGAGCTCGCGACCCTGTCCGACGCCGCCCGTCAGCGAGTAGCGCACCAACTCGTCAACAAGACCACGCTCGCGCCGAAGTTGCGGTCCGAGCGCGGATTGGGCATGGTGTGCGCCTCAAGCTGGCTCCTCCACTGCACCGGAGGGCTCGACGCCGCGATCAGCGCGCTGCGACCCGACGGGGTACTCGCGGTCCTCGGTCGCACCGACGAGGACGCGGTCGACATCGCCACACTCGTCGACACCGACACCACCGGGGGCCAATCCTCGGCACTCGACTTCGCCGCCTACCTGGTCGCGACCGCACCCGAAACGCTCGATGCCGCCGTCCAAGCCGCCGCGGGCGAACAGGTGGAAGTCGAGCGGCACTGGGCGGTCGGCATCTGGTGCAAGCGCGCCCAGCGGCCGGGAGGCGCCCGTGCGTAACCCGAAGATCCCCGTCCCGAGCGTGTGGGCGACCGGCCAGCTCCAACCCCGGCACCAGCGCAGCAGCGCCTACGTCGCGGGCAACCGGCACCCGGCGAAGATGTGGCCGGCCATCGCCCGCACCGCGATCGAGCGGTACTCCCATCCCGGCGAGGTCGTGCTCGACCCGATGGCCGGCGTCGGCACCAGCCTGGTCGAGGCGATCCTGGCCGGCCGCTGCGCCTACGGCGTCGACCTGGAAGCCGAATGGGTCGCCCACGCCCGGGCGAACGTCGCGGCAGCACTCAAGACCAGGCGCGGCCAGTGGGGCGAGGTGTTCCAAGGCGACGCCGGCGACCTCGCCTCACTGCTGGACGGCAAACGCCTGAAGGCACCGATAGACATGGTGCTCACGAGCCCGCCGTACGGGGCGGTGACCCACGGCCAGCCCGATACGGCCCGGGTCACCGGAGGAGCGATCCGCAACCGCCACCACCGCTATGCCGAGGGCAAGACGGCCGACGAGTCGCTGGCGACTTCGTCGCTCCCGCGCCTGTCCTCCGGGTTGGAGCGAGTCTTCACTGGCTGCCACCTGGCGCTCAAACCCGGCGGGCACATGGTGGTCACCGCGCGGCCGTTCACCGACGCCGGGCGCTTGGTCGACTTCCCATCCCTCGTGATCCGAGCCGGAATCGCCGCAGGATTCGACCTCGCCGACCGGTGCGTTGCCCTGCTGTCGCGATGGGACGGAAGCATGCTCCGGCCGCACGCGACGTTCTTCCACCTGAAGAACACCAGGAACCTCCGGGCGCAAGGGAAACGAGTCGTCCTACGAGCCCACGAGGACGTGCTCATCTTCCGGAGGCCGACGTGAACTCTGCCTACAACGTTCCAGCCTTCGATCTCGGAGCGGTTGTTCGCGCTGGCAGCGCGGTATTCGCAAGGCTCGCTGCGCCCCCGGAGTGGCCCTACGGTTCGACTGCCTCGCGAACCGCGGGGCGCGAGAAACGCAACCGTCCGATAGGGATCATGCCGGATCGCGGCCATGCCTGGTAGCGATCCGACCCCAGGGTCGAGCGGCAGGGAGTGGCTGACCGTCACCGAGATCCTCCAGATCCTCGCCGACGAGCACGGACGCCCGCTGCCCCGACGCACCTGGCAGCAATGGCGTGCCGCAGGCAAAACCCCACTCGCCATCCGACTCCCCAACGGGCAGCTGCGCATCCGACGAGCCGACTTCGACACCTGGCTCGACGGACTCGCCGAACAGAGGAAAGGACCACGCTAGTGGACACCAGTTTCACCGTGAGGCTATGGCAGCCACGGACAATCGAGACGAAGCGAGGCACCGCCTACCAGCAGCGCTGGCGGGTCGGCGACCGCAAGCAGCCGTTCAGTCGCACCTTCAATGAGGAAGCGCTTCTCGAAGGGTTCCGAGACGACATGAAAGCCGCCATGCGCCGCGGCGAGGCGTTCGACCTGGAGTCGGGCCTGCCAGCCTCGATCCAGCGCGCCGAAGCCGCAGCGAATCAACTCGATCCCGACTGCGCTGGCCCGTCGTGGTACGAGCACGCTGTCGAGTACGCCGCCTACAAATGGCCGAGAGTCTCGGGCAAGCAGCGGGCCTCGGTCGCAGAAGTCCTCACCTCCATCACCTCTGCGCTCCTCCCTTCGGGGCCTGCCCGCCCGGAGGAGCGGGAACTGCGCCGGGCGCTGAAGGACTGGGCGTTCACCCCCGGCAGGCCCGAAGCCAACCACCCGGTTCCCCATGCCCCGGCACGCGTACTCGCATGGGTGGCCGAGCACGCACCGGCCCTCGCGGACCTCGACGACCTCGAACGTGTGCGCGGCCTGCTTGACCGGCTCTCTCGCCGCGACGACGGGCAGCTCGCGGCGATGAACTACTTCACGCGCCGCCGCACCGTCCTGTACAACGTGTGCAAGTTCGCCGTCACTAAGCAGCGGCTCGCACAGCATCCGCTCGAGCGGGCGGACTTGAACTGGGAGCGACCTGACGAGTTCCAAAAGGACGAGACCGTCGACCCCCGCAGCGTCGGCAACACCGCCCAGGTCGAGGCGATGCTCACCGCGCTGTCGTACGTGGGGGACTACCGGGGCCCGCACCTGATCGCGTTCTTCGCCAGCATGTACTACGCCATGCTGCGTCCCTCCGAGGCCACCAACTTGAAAGAGCGCCAACTCTCCTTGCCCGAAACCGGGTGGGGCTCGATCACGCTCGAGGGCGCCGCCCCGGTGGTCGGCAGGCGGTACACGGACACCGGACTCGCCCACGATGTCCGCGGCCTCAAACGCCGACGCCGCGGCGCGACTCGAACCGTTCCGATCCCGCCCCGCCTGGTCGCGTTGCTGCGAGCGCACCTTGAGCGCTTCGGGACCTGTAGCGACGGCCGGCTGTTTCGCACCCGCACCGGTCAGCGGATCGACGCCTCCACGTACCGCCTCGTCTGGCGACTCTCGCGCGACTACGGCATCACCATGGCTGAGCGGGACACGCCAAGGCTGAAGCGCCCCTACGACTTGCGCCACTCTGGCGTGTCACTGCGATGCACCGCAGGCGTCCCCGTCCGTCAGGTGGCCGAATGGGCTGGGCACTCCGTCGAGGTCCTTCTGCGGATCTACTCCAAGGTCCTCGAAGGCTACGACGACCGCTGGGAGCAGCAGATGGACGAATTCCTCGACGTCTGATACGCGGCGTCCTTGTTCGGAGCCGCCTGCCGACAGGGCAGGCGGCTTCATCTGCATTCGCGGCCACGAGCCGAAGCTACGAAACCCCGTACTCCCGGCGATCGAGTACTCGCTCACGCATGTGCAATTGCGAATTGATATGGGCTACCGTCGTTGATTCCACAGAGGCGCGGGGGGAGTCAAAATCGGTCGTGTGGTACCGCTGCCACCAGTGCCTGGCGATGAGTTCGAGGTTGTGCTCGGAAAGCACGCTCGACAACAGTTCCGGTCTGATCAACAGCGCGCGCGCCTCGACGCCCTGCCGCCGGTAGTACACCAAGGCAGGTTTGCCCTCCTTGTCGATCCAGCTGGGTCCGTGCGGATCGATGCGCAGCTGCACCGTCTTTCGCACCAGTGTGGAGGGCAGCGAGAGCGACACGTTCTCGTTGATGGAGCAGTCCAGGAGGCTGCCCTCCCAGCAGTACTTCTCGGTTGCTGATGTGACGTGGATGGTCTCGGAATCCAGACGCCGGGGTACTGGGCGGTCGTGCCGCCAATAGCAGGACGGGCCGGCGACGCCGATCTCCGCCAGGTAGCAGCAGTCGACGTGACCGGTCGTATCGAACAGGTCTATCAAGGAGTTCAAGGACCGCTGTGCGGTTCGGGTAACGGTGTCCAGGAGCGTCTTCGCCTCACCGGCAGGGACGAGCAGTGTATTGACAACGGAGGTCTGCACTAGGCCGCGCCAGGCTTGGTCTGCGGCGGGGTCTGCCTGACGGAACGATCCGTCCAGGACGACCCACTGGAGCCCTTCGTTGTCGGTGAGGAAGAGTGAGGCATCCATCGTTGGTTCTGAGGCCTGGTCAGTAAGAAATTGTGCGGCGTCGTTTTCATATCGCGCGAAGAGGACAGGCGCCGGAGGCCAAGGGGTGAAGTCCACCGGCGGCGGTTTCCAGGTGTCTGAGGGGGTTCCGTCGCGCTCGAGGATTTCGTCGAACGCGATCGGCGGCAGGCTGGGGTCGATCTCGCGGTCGCCGATCAGCTCATGCAGACCCTCATAGGCGTCGCGGTCGTCGTATCGGTCGGCGATTTGGAAGTTGTCGGCGATCCGGGCGAGGAGCTCGTGGTAGGCGATCCATTGGTACTTCTTGCCCCATCGCTCGGCTTTGTGGTCAGAGCGGCCGAGGTCTCGTCGGCTGATCTGGAGGTCTTCCTCCCCGAACCGGGCGGGACTCCAGCCGAGCTCCATCGTCCGCTCGAAGACCCACCGCCGGGCCTCATCCTCGGGGTATCGGTCGAGTATGCGCCGAGGCTGTATCCAGCATTGGGTGAGCATCTGGAGCTGTTCGAGTGTGAACGGTTCGCCCTCGCCGCCCATGTGCGACCAAGCTTCGTCAAGATCAGCATCCGCATCGCGGGGGGATTCCAACAGCGCTTGCTGCTCAGGGGTGAGGGTGGCCAGCACCTGTTCCCACTTTGCGGCATCCAGTTGTGGCTCATCAGAGTCGGGTGTGGGTCTGGCGTCCCCGATTCTCGTGTGCGAGAAGTGCTCGACGCCTGCTTCCACCACGTAATGCCCGAAGTCGCCGAGCTCCATCAAGGACATCTCGATCAGGCTGTGGCTTTCGTTCGCGGGAAGGTCGCCACCAGAGGGGTACCGTTCCTTCAACTGCTCCTTCGATGGCGCCGGTTCAGGTGGAGCCAACCCGTACTGTGGGCGGGCCGGCGCCGCGTCCTCGGCTGCCATCAGTCCCAGGTTCACCGCCCACCGGACGATGCCGCGGGCGGCATCGAGGAGGAGTTCGTCTGCGCGTACGGGGGGAGTGAAGACCAGCCGGCGAATGGTAGCGGCGAGCGCGGCTGCTTGGTCCGCTTGCCTCCCATCGCTACGAAGGAGCGCTCCGTAGGCGATGGCGACGACGCGCTGCACGATGTACGGGTCATCCACGGTCCAGAACCGTTCCACCAGAGCGAGCATCACGTCGAGATGACCGCGGAGCAACGTTGCCAGGGCCTTTGTTACCCAATCGCGCATGGCGCGGTTCGGTGAAGACAGCAACCAGCACAATGGGATACATGCGGTCTCGATCACGCGAGGGTCGTAGGCGGGGTACGGTCCGGCCGCGGCCCAGCGCGCGAGTCTAGCGGTGGGCCCGGATTCCTCGAAGAGGAAATGGTAGGTCGCGAATCCGAAGGTACTGTCCCGTTCCGGCATGGGGATCTCATTGAGGAAGGCGTGGAGCCGGTCGGCGCTGTAGGGATGATCGACTAGAGGTGCGGTGGTGAACAGCACTTCCAGCTGCTCGGCGAGGGAAAGGCGAGCAGCGGCTTCGCGCACCAGTTCCTGGGTTCGATCGCTGATCGATGCCGGATCACGGTGGGGCAGGCTCTCCACGAGGGTATGGCCGAGGTGCTCCTCGACAGTTACGGGCCACGGTCCGGACGAGCTGAGCACGCCGGATTTGCCGGCCAGATCCAGATCTAGGAGGTCGGGCAGCTCGAGGCCGTAAGCCTCGGGAAAATACAGAACGGCGGCGTCTTGGACGCCGCGGCTGCACTCATGGAGTAGCCACGTCTTGACCTCCGGATCGTTGACCGGATCGGTGGACTGGCCCAATCGGCGCTTCACGAGCAGGAAGTCCGAGAACGCCTGGAAGACCACACGGACGCCTTCGCCGATCCCGCCGCCGCCCAAATACAGGAGTTCGCGCGTCAACACGCCCTCCTCCTGGAGCAGCCCGATGACGACGACCGCCGCGTCTGCATCACCACCGAGCTCTGCTCGGGCGACCTCCTCGGCCTCGAGAGCCGGCATCGACTCCCGGCCCTGCTGCGCGAACGCATCCAGCAGCCCGTCCAAGACCGCCTGAACTTGGCGTCTTGCGGTCTGCAGTGCATACCCCGAGGCGACCGTTTGAGGCAGTCGGCGAGCGACTCGGTCGACCTTCTTCGCGAGGTAGCGCTCGAAGAGCGTGATGCGTCCGATATGACCGGGTGGGTTCATCTTCCCTGCCGATCCGGCCATCGCCTCGCAGTACAGGCGCAAAAACAGCGGGACGGTGAACTCGGGGAGCAGCAACGGGAGACGAGGCGCTTCGAGCTCGTAGTGCCGAAAATACTGATGTGCGGCCTCGACCTCTCGCTCGGCGAAACCAGGATGCCAGCGCTCGAAGTACTGGGCTGCCTCGTTTTCGTCGAGCACGAGTTCTCGGTAGGTGTCCCTGCACGAGACCGCCAGCGCCACATGCGGATACCGCTGGACCGCTGCTCGCAATACGGGAAGGTGGTCCTGCCAGAATGTCGCCGGGACGGTCTCGTTGAGCGCGTCGATGAAGATCACGAACCTGCTGCCGCGTACCGAAGCGGCCTCTCCCGCGGCTTCCATGGCCTGCAACAGGACATCGGCGCCCACGTTGCCGAGCCCGATCTGATCGGCGATGCTTTCCCACAGATTCCCGTGTCCGAACCTCGCTCCGGCAAGGAACACCGCGGGCCGCCCTGCGGTGATCGCCCGCCTGGTCGCGTCGAGAAACAGATGTGTCTTCCCCGAACCGGCCTGGCCGGAAAGGAAATACATGCGTTGCCGGAGCGCGTGTCCCTCGGTTGAATCCAACCACGACTGCAAATCACCGAGCGCGGTGTGCAACCCCTGCTGACCGAAGCCTCGGAATCGCTCGCGGAGGGCTCCGCTTGATCCTCTGCCGTCAAGCGAGGCACGGTGGTGCTCCATTCGATGCGCGAACTCGGCGTCTGCAACCCGGGTCGACGCGCTTGCGCACTCCCCAAGTAGTACCTGTAGCCTGCTGATCGCACCATCGACGGTAGCGGGCGTGAGCCGCAAGTGCGCGAGCTGGTCGCGCACTGTCGCAGCGGAGCCGATCAAGTCCCGGCTCAACGTTGCCCCTTCCTCGTCATCCTCCGAAACGGGTGCGAGCTTCAGATCGGCGATAGCTGAGCGGAGTCTCCGGCAGTGCTCATCGAAGCGCGTCACGATCGACTCGTCGAAGCCCAGCGCGAGGAGGTCGTCTTGGATCGGTAGGTCCACCTGTAGATCGGGGCGGTACTTGTCGACGGCCGCACCAGCCTGGTCGGCATGCTTGCCCTCCAGCCATGCCTTGCCGAAAACCGCTTCGTCCCACCAGAACCAGCGGCGTCCGCGGTGCTCCTCCTTGGCGAGCTCGTCGAGCAGATCGCTGCCTTGGACGAGGTCGAACTCGATCCGGTCGGCGCCGGGGATGTTCTCGCGCCAGCTCGCGATCTTGTTGTCGTATTTCTCGCTTTGAGAAAGCTGCTTCCCCTTCTTGGTGCCGGTGGCCAGGTTCCACGAGATGACGAACGTCAGCCTCCGCAGGTTCGGCCGCTCCTTGCACACCGTCTTCACCGAGGTCGTCATCGCGGTCAAGAGCGGATCGATGCCGTTCACGTCCTTGGCCTGCCAGCCCTGCTCGGTGCCATCAGGGAGCGGGACGTACCACTCCACGCCCCCGTCTGGGTTGCCCGTCCGTATGGCCCGAGTCCCCTCCGGGACCCTTCCTTTCAGCAGTTGATAGGACAGCTCCTCGAACGACCGGCTCCGCTCGCCCTCCCAGGCCCGGAGCGTCGCGAAGTCCCGTGTCCGACCCTCCGTCAAATGAACTCCTCGTTCTCGGCAGACCTGCCCTGACAGTCCGAACGACTATTATCCGATGCCCGGAAGACCGGCTGTCACCCTCCTCGCAGCGAGCGGATCAGTCGCGCACCCGTGCTTCACCATCCGCGGCAACCGGTACACATCGAGTACCCGTCTTCCCTGCAGATCAGAGGCTTGATCGTCAGGGGGAGTGGTGGCGTCGTCGGTAAGCTCTTGTCCCGCGGTTCGTAGGCCGTGGTGCAGCCACTCGTCGCGGTGCGACGCGAACCGGGTGTGGGCGAGGCGCTCGTTGCCCTTGACCAGCGGAAGCAGCCGCGGTAGGAGGGGCCCCGTGCGGGAGGAAAGGACCGTCCGTCCACATTGACAGCTCATTTCTCCCAGCCGCCGTGCAGCCGCGGAATCCTGCCACCGGCCGCTTCCAGTCGCACACCGTCGCACGGGCGGACGAAAAAAGAAACGCCCCGGATCCGATCCTGTGATCGAAATCCGGGGCGTTTCCCCAGGTAGTTACCTTGCAGGAGTGACAGGACTCGAACCTGCAACCCTCGGTTTTGGAGACCGATGCGCTACCAATTGCGCCACACTCCTTCGCCCGTCCGGTTGCCCGGCCTGGCCGCAACTATCTTACGTGTCGCGGTTCGGCCGGTGCAACCGGGTAGCCGGCGCCGGTTAGGAGGCCGGGACGACCGAGCCGTCGGACCAGGTGTCGAGGATGAACTGCTTGACCTCGTCGGACTGGAGGAGCTCGGCGAGCTTCTGGACGTCCTCGTTGTCGGCGTTCGCCGCAGTGGTGACGAGGTAGTTGGCGTACGGGTTGCCCTCGGGGGACTCGCTGAAGAGCGCGTCCTCGGCCGGGCTGAGCTCGGCTTCGAGGGCGTAGTTGCCGTTGATGACCGCGGCGTCGACGTCCTCGAGGGAGAGCGCGAGCTGCGCGGCCTCGAGCGGGACGAACTCCAGGTTCTTCGGGTTGTCCGCGATGTCGTCCTCGGTCGCGAGCGTCACGTCGACGCCCTCGGCGAGGGTGATCAGGCCCGCGTCGGCCAGGAGGGCCAGCGCGCGCCCGCCGTTGGAGCCGTCGCCGGGGATCGCGATCTGCGCCCCGTCCGGGATCTCCTCGAGCGAGGCCACCGAGCTCGAGTACAGGCCCAGCGGCTCGATGTGCACGGCGGCGACCGTGGTCAGGTCGGTGCCGTTCGCCGCGTTGTACTCCTCCAGGTAGGGCTCGGTCTGGAAGAAGTTCGCGTCCACGGAGCCGTCGGCGGTGGCCACGTTCGGCTGCACGTAGTCGGTGAACTCCTCGATCTCGATGGTGAGCCCGGCGTCCTCGGCCAGGTTCTCCGAGATGAAGTTCAGGATGTCGGCGTGCGGCACCGGCGTGGCGGCGACGACGATGGTCCCGTTGGTCTCAGTGGCCTCGGAGCCCCCGTCGTTGCCGCAGGCGGCCAGGGTCAGGGCGGCTGCGGTCGCAACGGATGCGCCCACGAGGGTACGGCGATTGAACATGGTGTTCTCCTAAGGAAGGTAGGAAATAACTTCAGCGGCGGTCGAGGGTGCGGGCGCACCGGTCGCCGAGGATCTGGAAGAGCTGCACGAGCACGACGAGGATGACCAGCGGCCAGATCATGTACTCGGTCTCGAAACGCTGGTAGCCGTAGCGGTAGGCGAGGTCGCCCAGTCCGCCGCCGCCCACGATCCCGGCCATCGCCGAATATGAGACGACGGCCACGAGGGTCACGGTGAAACCGCGGATCAGGCCCGGCGTTGCTTCGGGGAGGACCACTCGCCACACGAGTGCGGGGGTGCCTGCGCCCATGGAGCGGGCCGCCTCGATGAGGCCCGGCTGGACTTCGAGGAGCGCGCCTTCGACGAGGCGCGCGAAGAACGGGATCGACGCTACGGTCAGCGGCACGATCGCCGCCTCCGTGCCGATGCTCGTCCCGGTAAGGAGGCGGGTCAGCGGTACGACCGCGACCATCAGCAGCACGAACGGCGCGCTGCGGCCGATGTTGACGATCAATCCCAGCGGCGCGTTCACCACGGCGATCGGCTTCGGCCCGGTCTTCGAGGTCACATACAGGATCGTGCCGAGCAGGAGGCCGCCCACGAGCGTCCACAGGCCGGCGACCGAGACGATGTGCAGGGTCTCCCAGAACGCTTCGGTCAGGAGTTCGACGAGACGGTCGTTCACAGCGCCACCTCGTCACCGAGCAGGCGGGCCGCGAGGCGCCGGGCCTGGCCGCCCAGACGCGAGTCCGGGTCGGCGAGCAGGTCGGGGACGGCGCCGGTCTCGACGAACCGCCCGGCCTCCATCACCGCGGCGCGGTGGCAGATACGGGTGATCACTTCGAGCTCGTGCGTGATGAGCAGGATCGTCAGGCCCAGCTCGCGGTTGAGCCGCGCGAGCAGGTCGAGGATCTCGTCGGTCGTGTCCGTGTCGAGCGCGCTCGTGGCCTCGTCGGAGAGCAGCACTGCCGGAGACGCGGACAGGGCGCGGGCGATCGCGAGGCGCTGGCGCTGGCCGCCCGAGAGCTGCCCCGGGTAGGCCTTGGCCTTGTCGGAGAGGCCCACGAGGTCGAGCAGTTCGAGCGCGCGTTCGCGCCGTTCGGCGCGGGGGACCCCGCGGAACCGCAAGGGCAGCGCCACGTTGGACGCCGCGTTGCGGTTCGACAGGAGGTTGAAGTGCTGGAAGATCATCGCGGTCTTGGACCGCGACGCCCGCAGCTCGCGTCCTCGCAGCCGGGTGAGCTCGACGCCGTCGACCTCCACGGTGCCTTCATCGGGCCTGGTGAGGAGGTTGACGGTACGCAGGAGCGTCGACTTGCCGGCGCCGGAACGCCCGAGGATGCCGAAGATCTCGCCCGGGGCGATGTCGAGGTCGACGCCGTCGAGGGCCGCCAGGTCGCCGAAGCGCTTGGTCACGCCGGACAGGCGGATGCTGGGTCTTGGTTCCATGAGGAAGGAAGGTCGCTTTCGCTGTGGGAGATCGCCGCTTCGGGGCGCGGCGGTGCAGGAGCCCTCAGCAGGCGCACATTCGGCAGCACGAAGCCGCGGCGCGGTGGGCGTCGCTGAGGCGTTCGAATCGCTGCGAGTTCATAGCCTAGAAGTCAAGCAGGAATTCGTGCCGATTCCAAGCTCCTGTGACGAACGCCGCGCACTTGGAAGATCACCGAGCTGAGATAGGGTTCCGACCATGACTGTTGCGACGATTCCCGCCCCGGCGTTCGCGATCGAGCGGTTCAAGCTCGCCAACGGGCTGCGGGTGGTCCTCGCGCCGGACCCCGGGGCGCCGGTGGTCGGCGTCGCCGTTGTGTACGACGTGGGCATGCGCTCCGAGCCCGAGGGCCGCACCGGCTTCGCCCACCTGTTCGAGCACATGATGTTCCAGGGCTCCCACAACGTCGGCAAGGCCGAGCACATGCGGCACGTCCAGTCGGCGGGCGGCACCTTCAACGGCTCCACCCACATCGACTACACCGACTACTTCAACCTCCTCCCGTCGAACGGCCTGGAACTCGCGCTGTTCCTGGAGGCCGACCGCATGCGGGGCCCGGCGATCACCGAGGAGAACCTGGCCAACCAGGTGTCCGTGGTGAAGGAGGAGATCCGGGTCAACGTCCTCAACCGCCCCTACGGCGGCTTCCCGTGGATCAAGCTCCCGCCGGTCATGTTCGACACCTTCGCGAACTCGCACGACGGCTACGGCTCGTTCGTCGACCTCGACGCCGCCACGGTGGAGGACGCGCAGTCGTTCTTCAACGCCTACTACCCGGCCTCGAACGCGGTCCTGTCGGTCGCGGGCGACTTCGACCCGGCCCAGGCCCGTGAACTGGTCGAACGGCACTTCGGGAACGTCGAGGCGCGCCCGGCGCCGGTGCACCCGTCCTTCGACGAGCCCGACCTGAGCGCCGAACGCCGCCTCGCCTACACCGACGAGCGCGCGACCCTCCCGGCCGTCGCGGTCGCCTGGCGCGTGCCCGACCCGGTCACGGAACTGGACGCCTTCCTGCCGTACGTGGTCCTCGGCGAGCTCCTCACCGACGGTGACGCGTCGCGCCTGGTCGAGCGGCTCATCCACACCGACCAGACCGCCACCGCGGTCGCCGCGCACACGACCTTCATGGCCGAGCCGTTCGCGTCCAGGGGCCCGACGGTGATGCTCATCCAGGCGTTCCTGCCGCCGGGCAACGCCGTCGACACCGTGCTCGGCACGGTCCAGGAGGAGCTGGCCCGCATCGCCGAAGGCGTCGACGAGGCCGAGCTCGACCGGGTCAAGGCCCGCGTCGCGGCGCAGCTGCTGCGCGGCGACGACTCCGTGATGGGACGCTCGCGCCGTTTCGCGACCGCAGAGATCTTCCACGGCGACGCCGCGATGTCGACCCGGTTCCCGGCCCTGCTCGGCGAGGTCACCGCCGAGGCCGTCGCTCAGGCCGCCGCGGCGCTGACGCCGAACCGCCGCGCCGTTCTCGAAGTCATTCCCGCTTCCTCGGCGAAGCTTGCGAGCCGTAAATTCGAGGAGAGCTAAGTGAGCAACGTCATTCCCGGTCTCGCGCCGGAAGTCCCGCTGTCCCTTCCGGTCCCGGTCGAACGGACCCTCCCGAACGGGCTCCGGGTGCTGCTCACGCGCCGTCCGGGCGTCCCGCTCGCCGAGGTGCGCCTGTCGATCCCGGCCGCGCACGCCGACCTCGCCGCGGCCGACCTGCTCTCGGCGGCGCTGTTCTCCGGCACGGAGACCAGCTCGATGACCGAGATCGCCCAGCGCCTCCAGGGCGTCGGCGGCGCGCTCGGCGCCGGGGCCGACCCGGACCGGATCGCCGTGTCCGGCAACAGCCTCGCCACGGGCCTGCCCGAACTCCTGGAGGTCCTCGGGGACCTCCTCAAGGCCGCCGACTACCCGGAGGGCCCGCTCGGGGTCGAGCGCTCGCGCATCATCGACGGCCTCTCGGTCGCCGAGCAGCAGCCGGACTTCCAGGTCAACCGCGTCCTCGACGCGCGCCTGTGGGAAGGCCACCCGTACGGCCACCAGCAGCCGACCGCCGCCGAGGTCGCCGCCGTCGGGCGCGACGCGGTCCTCGCCCTGCACGCCTCGCGCGTGCACCCGGCCGGTGCGCGCCTGATCATCGTGGGGGACATCGACACCGACGCGGCCTTCGCCGCCGTGGAGAAGGCCCTCGGCGACTGGAACGGCGCGGGCGAGCCGCGCCGGATGGAGCCGCTGCCCGTGCTCGTCCCGGGCCCGCTGGTCCTGGTCGACCGGCCCGGCTCGGTCCAGTCCGCGATCCGCGTCGCCTACCCGGCGGTCGAGCGCACGCACCCCGACAATGCGGCGCAGCACCTCGCGAACCTCGTCTTCGGCGGGTACTTCTCCTCGCGCCTGGTCATGAACCTGCGCGAGACCAAGGGCTACGGCTACTCGCCGCGCTCGCGCGTGGACCACTCGCCCGCCGGGTCGATCCAGCTCGCCGCCGTGGACGTCGCCACCGAGGTCACCGGCCCCGCGCTGGAGGAGCTGCGGAACGAGTTGCGCGGCATGGCCGAGCGCCCGCCCGCCGCCGACGAGCTCGACCTGGCCCGCCGGTACGCGCTCGGCTCGGTCAAGCTCGCCACCGCCACCCAGGCCGGCGTCGCGAACTACATCTCCGTGCTCGCCGCCGCGGGCCTGCCGCTGGCCTGGCTCGCCGAGCACTCCGAGCGCATCCGCGAGGTCACGCCCGCCGACATCCAGCGGGTCGCGGCCGAACGCCTCGACCCCGACCGCGCGGTCACCGTCGTCCTCGGCGACGGCGGCGAGATCCGCGAACCGCTCGAAGCGTTCGGGGAGATCGAGACCGCATGAGCCACCCGCCCTTGGCGATCGACGTCCTCGACCGGTTCGGCGAGCACCGCGGCGACGATGAATGGCTCACGGCCGCTTGGGAGCAGGCGCAGATCGTGGCCTGCGACCCGGTGAACGAGCGCCTCGCCGCCGATGAGGACGGCCTGCACTACTTCGACGCGGACACCGCGCCCGAAGGCCAGCGCGTCTACCTCGGCGGCGACAGCCCGGCCGTGTTCGCGGTCCTCACCGACCTGCCCGACGGCCTGCCAGGCCGCTGGATCAGGCCCGACTGGGACCGCCGCGACCTCGCGATCGCCGTGCAGGCCCTCGCGATCGGCCACTGGCACGCGACGTACCGGTTCCACCCGACCACCGGTGAGCCGCTGTCCGCCCGCCAGGCGGGCTGGGAGCTCGAGGCCGATTCGGGCCGCCCGGTGTTCCCGCGAACCGACCCGGCCGTGATCGTCCTCATCGACGACGGCGCCGACCGGGTGCTGCTGGCCCAGCACCGCCGCTACTCGGGCGCGCCGAAGACCGGCCCCGCAGCGGTGAGGAGCGGCCGGTACGCGTGCATCGCCGGGTTCGTCGAGCCGGGGGAGTCGGCCGAGGCCGCCGTGCACCGCGAAGCGGGCGAGGAGATCGGCATCAAACTCGACCGGCTCCGGTACGTGTCGAGCCAGCCGTGGCCGTTCCCGCGCTCGCTCATGCTCGCCTACCGGGCGACCGCCGACCCGGCGCAGGAGCTGGTGCTGCAGGACGAGGAGATCTCGGACGCGCGGTGGTTCACGCGCGACGAGGTGCGGCAGATGTGGGTCGACACGAACGACGCGACGCCGAGCGCGGTGCGGATCTCCATCGCGCGCTTCCTCATCGACGGCTGGCTGGCCGAGGGATAAGACCTTTGTGACGGCCGCTTCGGGGGTCTCGTCCGGCATCGAGGTCTTCGCGGCCACAGCGCGCTGCGCGGTGAACACGCCTGCGATGACGACGAGGCCGCCGATGATCTGCGGCACCGTCAGGGCCTCGCCGAGCAGGGCCCAGGCGGCGAGCGAGGCGACCACCACTTCGGCGTACCCGATGCCGCCCGCGACCGGGGCGGTGATGAAGCGGAGTCCGCTGAGGCCCAGGCCGTATGCGAGCGCGGTGCACCCGATGAGCATTGCGACGCTCCAGATGCCCGTGGTCTCGATCCCGCCGAGCGCGACCTCGGAGGAGAGCGCCGCCCAGTCCAGGGCCCACGGGGCCGCGAAGGGCGCCAAGGCGACCGCGCCGACGGTGAACCCGACGGCGAGCAGCACGCGCACGTCCACCTTCGCGGTCAACCGTTCACCTGACAGGAAATAGGTGGCCTGGCAGGCGGCCGCGGCCGAACCGGCGATGAGGCCCACGGCGTCGAGCCGCAGGCCCGACCAGACCTCGACGACGATGCACAGGCCCGCGATGCTCAGGAGCGTGCCGATGACGGCGGCGCGCGGCAGCACGGTGCGGCGCACGAACCGCACCCAGGCGACGACCACGATGGGGCCCATGAACTCCAGCAGGAGCGCGATGCCGACGGGCAGCCGCTCGACCGCGATGAAGTAGAAGGCCTGCACCGCGGCGATCGCGGTGAGGCCGAAGAGGACCAGCCCGCCCCACGGCAGGCGTTCACCGCTGCCGCGCAGCCGCAGGAGCGGCACGACCGCGGCGGCGAGCGCGATGAGGCAGACGCCGCAGATGCGCAGCCAGGTGACCTGGATCGGGGTGAGTCCGGCCTGGATCACGACTTTGCCGAAGGGGCCGCAGACGCCGAAGAACAGCGCGGCGGCGAGGACGAGGGTGACGCCGAGGGCGGCGCGGGGTGTCGACATTTGGGCTCCGTTGCTCACGAACTGCGGACATGAAAAAGGCCCGGGACGGATCCATCCCGGGCCTGAATGCTTAGCGACCACCCCTCGAAGTCGCTAAGCAAGCTTGACGAGTCAACTATAGGGCATCGTACCGGCTTTGTGTCCTAAACGTGACCATAGTCTCGGTATGTGGCACAGGTCAAGCGGCGAGCTTCGCCTTCACCTGCGCGAGAGAGGGATTCGTGATCGCGGAGCCGTCCTCGAACAGCACCGTGGGGACGGTCATGTTGCCGCCGTTGACCCCCATGACGAACTCGGCGGCCTCGGGGTCCTCCTCGATGTTGACCTCTTTGAAGAGCACGCCCTCGCGGTCGAGCGCCGACTTCAGCCGCGTGCAGTAACCGCACCAGGTGGTGCTGTACATGGTGATCATCGAACCTCCTTCTCCACCGAGCGTAACGCGATACCGCCCAGGGGCATTCCCCCAAAACCGACATCACCGTGGCGGTGCTCACGTCTTCCGCTTCGGGGACAACGTCTCCTGAGTTCTTGTCGGAGGGCACTCTTGGCGACGCTTGCGAGCCATAAATTTGGCAATGGGACACTGGTCGGATGACCGCACGCGATCAGGCCATCGAACAGCTCCTCTCCGGACTCGACCCTGAACAGCGCGAGGCGGTGACCGCCCCGCCCGGGCCGGTCTGCATCCTCGCGGGCGCCGGCACCGGCAAGACCCGCGCCGTGACCCACCGCATCGCCTGGCGCGTCCTGCGCGGCGACATGCGCGGCCAGCACGTCACGGCCGTCACCTTCACCGCCCGCGCGGCGGGGGAGATGCGCGACCGCCTCCGCGGCCTCGGCGTCTCCGGCGTCAACGCCCGCACCTTCCACTCCGCCGCGCTGCGCCAGCTCCGCTACTTCGGCACCCGCCGCTTCGGCGGCCAGCTCCCCGAGCTCGTCGACTCGACCCTGAAGTTCACGGCCATCGCCGCCGCCCGCGCCGGGCTCCAGACCTCCCGCGCCAAGAACTTCGACCTCACCACCGAGATCGAATGGGCCGCTTCGTCACTCATCGGCCCCGACGACTACGTGAGCGCCATCGCCGCCCTCGGCCGCGACGCGCCCGCCGCCCCCGAGGACGTCGCGAAGGTCTATGCCGCCTACATCGAGGCCAAGCGCCGCGCCGGGGTCATGGACTTCGCGGACGTCCTCGCGTACACCGCCGACCTCATCTCCGACCACGCCGCCACCGCCGACCAGATCCGCAGCCAGTACCGGTTCTTCGTCGTCGACGAGTACCAGGACGTCACCCCGCTCCAGCAGCGCCTGCTCGACGCCTGGCTCGGCGACCGCGACGACATCACCGTCGTGGGCGACGCCAGCCAGACCATCTACTCCTTCACCGGTGCCACCTCGCGGAACCTCCTCGACTTCACGCGCAGGCACCGCAACGCCTCGCTCGTGCGCCTCGTGCGCGACTACCGCTCCACTCCGCAGGTCGTGGGCCTCGCCAACCAGATCATCGGCGAATCCAAAGGGCGCGAAGCGAAGATGCGTCTCGAACTCATCGGCCAGCGGCCTGATGGCCCCGCTGTGACCGCCGAGGTCTTCGCTGATGAAGCGGAGGAGGCGGACATGATCGCCCGCCGCTGCTCCAAGCTCATCGCCGACGGCACGAGCGCCTCGGAGATCGCGGTCCTCTACCGCACCAACGCACAGTCGCAGGCGTATGAAGAGGCGCTGGCCTCCTACGGCGTCCCCACCGTGGTCACGGGCGCCGCGCGCTTCTTCGACCGGCCCGAGGTGCGCCAGGCCGTGGTCGCCCTGCGCTCGGCCGCGAAGACCGAGATCAGCGAGATGCCGCTCCTCGAAGCGGTGCCCGCCGCGCTCGAAGCGGTCGGATGGCGGCCCGACTCGGCGCCTTCCGGTGGGGCGCAACGCGAAGCGTACGAAGCGGTCGCGGCGATCGCGGGCCTCGCGGAACAGTTCCTGGACCATCACCGCGCCGATCCCGACAAGGACGGCCTCCCCGACCCGGACCTCGACGCGTTCTGCGCCGAGCTCTCGCGGCGGGCCTCCGAGCAGCACGCCCCGGCCGTCGAGGGCGTCACCCTCGCGAGCCTCCACGCCGCCAAGGGCCTCGAATGGGACGCGGTGTTCCTGGTCGGCCTGGCCGACGGCACCCTCCCGACCACGTTCGCGCGCACCGACACCGCGCTGGAAGAGGAGCGCCGTCTCCTGTACGTCGGCATCACCCGCGCCCGCGAGCTCCTGCAGCTCTCCTACGGGCTCGCCCGCAACTCGGGCGGCCGCGAGCGGCGGCTGTGCCGGTTCCTCGCGCCGCTCGGCCTCGGCGGCTTCCCGCGCCCCTCCGATCCCGGTGCGGCGGCGGCGAAACCGCGCGAGCGCAAGAAGGCCAAGATCCTCGACTGCTCCGGCTGCGGCAAGCCGCTGACTGACGCGCGCGACCGCAAGCTGGGACATTGCGAGGACTGTCCCGCCACTATGGACGAGGCGCTGTTCGAGCGGCTGCGCGAGTGGCGCGTCAGTGTCGCCAAACAGGACGGCAAGCCGGCCTTCACCGTCTTTACGGATGTGACCTTGATCGCTATCGCGGAGCAATGTCCGGCATCCGACAGTGAGCTCGCCCAGCTCCACGGCATCGGGAAATCCAAACTGGACAAGTACGGCCCGGCGGTGTTGCACCTGGTCAACGGCGGAGAAGTGACGGAGGCCATCGAGATGTGCAACAGCGGGTCCTGAGCGGTACTTGAACGGTAAAGCTAACGGCAAAAACTTTCTCGCGAGACTCGCAGAAAAAGACGTTGCGCTCCCGAGTGAGACGGGCGTAGCGTTGCTCGAGCCGGGTGAGGTGTGCGCCTCAAGGCAATCCGGGCTTGCGAGCCCGGGCATGTACCCGGCAAGAGGAGATGAAGACCAATGTTGACCACGGAACCCGAAGGGAGGGGACAGACGATGACGCTGCTCAGTGAAACCCAGAGCACGACGCCGCTCGGCGTGGCATTCGAGACAGCCGCCGTCTATCGGCACATCGCGCCCGTCTCCGCTCCGGTCCGTGGCACCACTCTGCCCGGCGCCGTCCAGATCACGACGCTGAGCACCGTGAAGACCATTGACACCACCGATATGGGCGCCGTTGCCGTCCTCGGACGTGGCCGTGCAAATGCCGGCCTCGGTTGGCAGCCGGTTACCGGCTCCGAGAAGCGTCACGGCGCCACCCGCGGGAGACCGCCTCGAGAACATCGAATGGGCTTATAGACAGCAGCCCACTCGGAACTCTCGAGGCCGCGAATCCCGCAGACGGGATCGCGGCCTTTTTGTTTGGCTTAAATGCCAGGTCGCGGCCCTCCAGTTGAAGACAACGAGACAGATTGCGAAGCAATTGAGTCCGCAAACAGCACTGATGCGACCGAACGCTGACAAGACCAGCAACATGCGAGAGGAGACCGAGTTCATGACCGACACCCTCATCGGGCCCGAGCTGCGAGACCAGGCCCGCGAGACCGGCGGCGACCTGGCCTGCCGCGAGTACGACGCCGACCTGTGGTTCTCGGAGCAGCCCACCGAACTGGAGTTCGCCAAGTCCCTGTGCGCCGACTGCCCGGTGCGCCTGGCCTGCCTGGCCGGGGCGCTCGAGCGCCACGAGCCCTGGGGCGTGTGGGGCGGCGAGATCTTCGAGAAGGGGAACGTCGTGGCCCGCAAGCGGCCCCGCGGCCGGCCCCGCAAGGACGCCGCCCTCATCGAGCGCGCCGCCCAGGAGGAGCTCGCCGAGCGGACCCGGGAACTCGCGCTCGCGGGGGTGACGGTGTCATGACGGTCGAATATCTGAGCCGCCATCTCAAGAACGATGTCGGCATCGAAGATCTCGGACCCTCGTTCACCGTGGAGGCCGAGACGATCCGCCCGATGGAGCTGACCTTGGTCGCCAGCGTCGGACGGCTGCGCATGCGGAGCCTGTGGAAGGAAGCCGGATACACGGGGCGTCACCGCCGCCGGGGCCGACTTTGACCCAGCACTAACCGCGTTGGCTGAAGGGGTCCATCCCTGCGAGGGGATGGGCCCCTTCTGTTATGCCCGAACGGTGTTCAGCGGTTGGGGTCGGTGCCTTCAGGATCGGCGAACCCCGGGAGCCACTCCTCCAGGATCGAGCGCCACGGCGCCGTCGCCCCGAGCTGGCACAGGACGCCGATCGAGCCCATCGTCACGCGGTGGATCAGCAGGTAGGCAGGCGGGAAGCTCAGCTGCTTGTTCAGCTTCGCGGCCTCCGAGCCCTGCCCGGTCAGCCGGGTGCTCTCCTTGCGCAGCCACTCGCGCGAGAACTGGAACTCCTCGCCCGCGATCGGCTCCAGCATCGGCTGCAGCAGTTCGAGCATCGACTTCGCGTCGATGTGCAGCCCCGGCGGCACGAACCCCTCGCCGCGCAGGCCCGCGACCACGTCGTCGGCCTTCCCGTCGAGCGTCAACCGCGTCAGGCGCCCCACCTGCACCGGCATCCCGCCGGGCATGCGTGCGGCCGCGCCGAAGTCGTAGACCACGAGCCGCCCGTCCTCGCCGATCGCGAAGTTCCCCGGGTGCGGGTCGGCGTGCAGGAGCCCGGCGCGCCTCGGCGCCGAGAAGTGCAGGGTCGCCAGCCGCAGCCCGGCCGCGTCCCGCTCCTCCTGCGTGCCCTCGCTGATGACCTCCGCGAGCGGGCGCCCGCTGATCCACTCGGTCACGAGCACCTCGGTGCTCGCGTGCACCACCTCGGGTACCACGATGAGCGGGTCGCCCTTGAACGCCTCGGCGAACTGCTGCTGCGTCGCCGCCTCCAGCTCGTAGTCGAGCTCTTCGAGCAGCCGCTCGCGCAGCTCCACGGTGATCTTCTTGACGTCGAAGTTCGGTTGCAGCACTTTGAACATGGGGGCCATTCGCGAGAGGTGGCGCAGGTCGGAGCGGAGCGCGTCGCCCGCGCCCGGGTACTGGATCTTGACGGCGACCCGCCGCCCGTCGTTCCACACGGCCCGGTGGACCTGGCCGATGCTCGCGGCCGCCGACGGGGCGTCGTCGAACTCGATGAACCGTTCACGCCAGTCGGCGCCCATCTGCCGCTCGAGCACGCCGTGGACGCTCGCCACCGGCAGCGGGGGAGCGGCGTTCTGCAGCTTCGTCAAGGCCTGCCGGTACGGCGCGGCCAGGTGCTCGGGGAGCGCGGCCTCGAAGATCGACAGGGCCTGGCCGAGCTTCATCGCCCCGCCCTTGAGCTGCCCGAGCACGCTGAAGACGTGTTCGGCGGTGCGCCGCTGCGCCTGCTCGCTCAGGATCTCGTCGGCCAGCCCGGTCACCCGCTTGCCCAGCCCCACGGTCGCCCGGCCCGCCAGCCCCAGGGGCAGGGACGCGAGTTTCATGCCCCGGACGATGGCCCGGCGCGGGAGGTCGTCACCTGAATGGGCGGGTCCATGCCTGTCGCTCACGTTCCCAATGCTCTCACGGGGAAGCGGCAGTTGGCGACGGCACGGGCACGCCGTGTCGTCCCGTCTCCCGTCCCGCCCGGCGTCCCTGTGAGGACCCGTCGCACCTCGGAAATCCCTTACGCCTGGTGCCACCTGATGCCAGGCCTGCGTCACCCGCACGGGTGAAGCGGCGCGCCGGGACTTACAGGCGTGAAATCTGTGGCATTCTGAGGCCGGACGATTGCGCAGAGTGACCGTCACAACTGGGTCCGCACGGCGGACCCGCGCACAACAGGGGGAAACCAGTGGTTCAAGCGACGAAGACCTACACCGGCTACTGCGTCAAGTGCCGCGAGAAGCGCGACTTCGAGGGCACCGTGGTCGTCTCCGACTCGGGCCGCCGGATGGCGAAGGGCACGTGCCCGGTCTGCGGCACGAAGATGAACCGGATTCTCGGCAAGGAATCGTGACCTCGGGGCCGGACGGCCCCAACCCCTCGTCTGATCCCACTATGCGGGAGATCGGCGGGGGGATTTTCTTGGCATTTCATAGCTCTCGCCGCAATCGCGACATCCGCGTTATGCGATTGTCACCCCCCGGGTTTAGTGTGCGTTCATGGCGCGCAAAGTGCATCCCCCCGTTGAAGTGCGGCGCTCTCCCCGACGCCGGGCAACCGTAGCGGCCTATGAAGAACGAGGTCGCGTGGTCGTCATGATCCCTGACGCCTTCTCGAAGACCGAGGAGCAGGAGTGGATCGACCACATGCTCGCGAGACTGCAGCAGCGCGAGGCCAGAGACGGCCGAGCGTCCGACGCGGCCCTGCGAGACCGAGCCGTCAGGCTCGCCCGCCGGTACTATCCCGAACACCCCGAATGCGCCACCCCCAGGAGCGTCCGCTGGGTCGACAACCAGCAGCGCCGATGGGGTTCGTGCACCCCGGCCGACGGCACGATCCGGATCTCCCGCCGGATCATGATGATGCCCTCATGGGTGATCGACTACGTCCTGCTCCATGAGCTGGCGCACCTGGTCCACACGGACCACTCGCGCCCGTTCTGGGACATGGTCGGCCGCTACTCCAAGGCCGAACGGGCCCGCGGCTACCTCGAAGGCATCGCCGACGCCGAGGCGAGCGAGCGGCAGTAAGACGGCCGCGACCAGGCGCTCCGGGCCGGAGCGGCACTGAACGCTGCCCAGGAAAGCCAGGGCGCTACTTGTCCCCGGGCTCCTCGTCGTCCTCGTCCTTCGGGTCGTTGACCGCGAGCTGGTCGAACATCGACATGTCGAGGTCCTCGAGCGCCTCGGAGACCGAAGCGAACGACTCGGGGTGCTCCAGGTCCGCCGCGCTCGGCATGAGGTCGGGGTGCGCCCAGACCGCCTCGCGGCCCTCGACGCCGCGCGCCTCGGTGAGCGACTGCCACAGCCGCGTCGCCGCCCGCACCTTCGCCGGGTCGAGGTCGAGCCCGACCAGCGCCTCGAACGTCTGCTCGGCGGGACCGCCGGTCGCCCGGCGCCGCCGCGCGGCCTCCATGAGCCGGTCGATCGTCGGCAGCCGGTCGCCCACGGCCTCGGCCACCACGGTGTTCACCCATCCGGCGATGAGCGCCAGCGTCGTGCCCAGCCGCGACAGCGCCGCCTTCTGCTGCTCGGTGTCCTCGGTCTTGAAGACCTCGCTCAGGTCCAGGGTCGCCGCGGCCTCGGGGTCCATCGGGTCCATGCCCGACATGGCCTCCTCGATCGCCGACTCGTCGATGCGGATCTCCCGCGCGTACGCCTCCAGCGCGCCCAGCAGGTGCGCGCGCAGCCACGGCGCGTGCGTGAACAGGCGGTGCGTCGCGGCCTCGCGCAGCGCGACGTACAGCCGCACCTCCTCGACCGGCAGCTCCAGGCCCTCCGCGTACTCGGCGATGTTCCCCGGCAGCAGCGCGGCCACGCCCGTCTTGCCAAGCGGCAGACCGACTTCAGAAGAAGAGAGCACCTCACCGGCGAGCTTCGCGAGCGCCTGGCCCATCTGCGCCCCGAACAGGGCCGAGCCGACGCCCTTCATGACGTCGGCCATCGGGCCGAGCATCCCGGCCATCTCTTCGGGCACGAGCGTCTGCATCGCCTCGCCCATCTGGGCGGCGAGCGGCTCGGCGAGCTGCTTCCAGGAGTTCTCGGTCTGCGCGATCCACTGCTTGCGGGTCCACGCGTCAGAGGCCGAGACGCCCGAAGGCCAGTTCACGGCGGAGTCGAGCCACAGGTCGGCGAGGCGCACGGCCTCGGAGACCTGCGCCTGCTCGGCGGGGCCGACCGTGTTCTCGGCCTTCAGCTCGGACTCGGCGAGCTGCTTCGCGAGCTGCCAGTTGACCGGACCGGACGACAGCGACTGCGCCATCATCTGCTGCAGCTGCTGCATCATCTGCTGCACCCGCGGATCGTTCGGGTCGGGCAGGTCGCCGCCCAGATTGCCGAAGCCGAATGGAATGTCGGAGCCCATAGGGCCAACCGTACGTCAGAGTAGGGGTCCCGGGCCACGGCCCGCCGAACTGGAGGCGCCCTGTTCGCTGCGGGCCGAACCAGCCTGTGGGCTAGGGCATGTAGGCTTCCGCGCATGCGAAGGCGAGGAATCACCGTCCTGTTGGGTGCGGTCCTGGTGGCGCTGCTGACCTGGCAGGCGCTTTCGATGGACGTCGCCTACGTGGTCTTCAGCCCCGGCCCCACCGAGGACGTCCTCGGTGCCGAGGAGGTCGACGGCGTCGAGCGCCCGATCATCTCCGCCGACACCGAATACCCCTCGGAAGGGGAGCTGCGGCTCACCACTGTGCGCGTGAAGCAGTCGGTGACCCTCGTCCAGGCCCTGCGCTACTGGCTGTCCAATGAGTACGCGATCGTCCCGCGCGACCTGGTCTACCCGCCCGGGGAGTCCGAGGAGGAGATCGCCGAAGAGCAGGAGGCCGACTGGGCCGAGTCCCAGTCGAACGCCGAGCAGGCCGCCCTCGGCTACCTCGGCGAGCCCGCCGTCATCGAGGTCGTCGCCGACTCCGGCGGCCTCCTCAAGGGCGACGTCGTCACCGCCGTCGACGGCACCGCCGTCACCTCGCTCCAGGACCTCGCCGATTACGCCGAGAGCGAAACCACCGTGACCGTCACCCGCGCCGGAGCGCCCGTCGAAGTCCCGAACGTCAAGCTCGGCGAGGCCGACCTCTCCTCCACCCACGACGACCCGTACGGCATCACGATCGACACCGAAGCCCTCGACATCGGCGGCCCCTCGGCGGGCCTGATCTTCGCGCTCGGCATCGTCGACCGGGTCACCGAGGGCGACCTGACCGACGGGAAGGTCATCGCCGGGACCGGCGAGATCGACTCCGAAGGCAACGTCGGCGGCATCGGCGGTATCCAGCAGAAGGTCACCGCCTCCGTCGAACTCGGCGCGGAAGTCTTCCTCGCCCCGGCTTCGAACTGTTCGGACGCCGTCACCGTTCCGCACGACGACATGACTATTGTCAAAGTCGAGACGCTCGCAGACGCGGTCTCGGCGCTTGAGTCCCTAGCGGCCGGCGGGGAAGTCACGACCTGCTAGACCCCGTCGCATTTTTACGGCTCGCATGTACCGCCGAGCCTGAGCCGCAAGACCTGAAGGAGTTGCAGCAGTGGCGAACCGGACGCCCACTCCCCCACGGATGAGCCGACGAGGACGCTACGTCCTGATACTCCTGGTGGGCGCGATCGTCCTCCTCTCGGTGCTCGGATGGCTCGTCGGCCTCCGCACCGACTACCTCTGGTACGACTCGGTCGGCTTCACCGCCGTCTTCTCGACCATGATGTGGACCCGCCTGGGCCTGTTCGGGGTCTTCACCCTGGCCATGGCCGCCTGGACCGGCCTCAACCTCTACCTCGCCTACCGCTTCCGCCCCGACACCTGGCCCGCGACCAGCGAGCAGGAGGGCCTGGAGCGCTACCGCGAACTCATCTCGCCCAAGGCCGGCTGGTGGATCGGCGGCGTCGCCGTCATCGTCGGCATCTTCGCGGGCATGTCCGCCCAGTCCCGCTGGGAGACCTGGCTGCTGTTCCGCCAAAGCGGCACCTTCGGCGAGACCGACCCCGTCCTCAACATGGACGCCGGGTTCTACGTCTTCCGGCTCCCCTTCTGGCAGTTCCTCATCGGCTTCGGCTTCGCGGCCGTCGTCGTCGGCATCCTCGCCTCCCTCAGCGCCTACTACCTCTACGGCGCACTGCGCTTCTCCGGCCAGGGCGACCGGATGACCAACGTCGCCCGCATCCACCTCTCGGTGCTCGTGGCGCTCTTCCTCGGACTCAAAGCCGTCGCGTACTACTTCGACCGCTTCGACTTCACCACCATGGACAACCAGGTCACCGGCATCGTCGGCGGCGGCTACACCGAGATGACCGCCCTCATGAACGCCAAGAACGCGCTCATCTGGGTCTCCGTCATCGCAGCCGTCGTCATCCTCGTCTTCTCCTGGGGCTTCACAAGGTCGCTTGCGCTGCCCGCCGCGGCCCTCGGCCTCGTCGTGGTAACCGCGATCGCCGCGGGCGGCATCTACCCCGCCGTCGTCCGCAACTTCCAGGTCGAGCCCAACCGCCCCCAGCGCGAAGGCCCCTACGCGCAGCACACCATCGACGGCACGCGCTACGCCTACGGCATGGAGGACCTGGAGGCCACCACGTACCCGGTCGCCTCCCAGCCCAACGCCGAGACCATGGCCGCCGACCAGTCGACCGTGCCGTTCGTGCGCCTCATCGACCCGTTCGTCGTCTCCGACGCCTTCACCCAGGCGCAGCAGCCGCGCAGCTTCTACGACTTCAACGAGAAGCTCGACATCGACCGCTACACCTACACCGACGAGAGCGGCCAGGAAGTCACCCAGGACTTCGTCGTGGGCCTGCGCGAACTCAACCCGGGCCAGCTCACCGACGAGCAGCAGGACTGGACCGTCGCCCACACCGTGTACACCCACGGCTGGGGCTTCGTCTCCGCCTCGACCACCGAGAGCGACTCGGGCGCCCCCTGCTTCACCTCCGGCGTCCTCTCCGACGACCCCGGCAACTGCCAGATCGGCAACGACATCATCGACGTCGAGAAGCCCCAGATCTACTACGGGCTCTTGAACAACGAGTACGCGATCGTCGGCGTCCCCGAAGGCGACACGCCCCGCGAGTACGACCGGCCCACCGACGTCGCCGTCAGCGACGAGGACTCCGCTGAAGGCGACGCCGAGGAGATCGGCGGCGACCGCTACACCACCTACGAAGGCGACGGCGGCATCGACATCGGCTCCATCGGCTCCAGGCTCCTCTACGCCTGGGAGTTCCAGGAGCCCCGCTTCCTGCTCTCCGACCAGATCAACGACGAGTCGCAGCTGCTCTACAACCGGAACGTGCGCGAGCGCGTCCAGAAGGTCGCCCCGTTCCTCACCGTCGAGGCCGACCCGTACCCGGCCGTCGTCGACGGCGAGATCGTCTGGATCGTCGACGGCTACACCACCACCAACGACTTCCCCTACTCCGACCGGGTCAACCTCGCCGACGCGACGAACGACACCTACTCCGGCCAGGGCGTCGCCAACCAGCCCTCCGAGGAGATCAACTACATCCGCTCCTCGGTCAAGGCCGTCGTGAACGCCTACGACGGCTCCGTCGAGCTCTACGAGTTCGACACCGAGGACCCGATCCTCAAGGCCTGGAACGAGATCTACGGCGGCGACCTGGTCACGCCGAAGGAGGAGACCCCCGAGGCCCTCGAAGCGCACTTCCGCTACCCGCAGGACCTGTTCAAGATCCAGCGCAGCCTGCTCCAGCGCTACCACGTCGACGAGTCGCGCACCTTCATCGAGGGCAGCGAGGCCTGGGCGACCCCCGAGGACCCGTCCCAGCAGACGCCGGTCATCCAGCCCGCGTACTACGTGTATGCGACCTACCCGGAGCAGACCCAGCCGTACTTCCAGCTCACCAGCACCTTCACGCCGAGGAACCGCGAGAACGCGCTGGCGAGCCTCATGTCGGGCTACTACGACGAGAACGGCGACCCGCGCCTGCAGATCTACGACGTGGTGGGCGGCGACGACCAGTCGGTGCGGCAGATACACCAGATCATCACGTCCACATCGGAAGTGGTGACGACGCTGCGCGACGCCACGCAGGCCGGGACCACGGTGGAGTGGGGCAACCTGCTCGCGCTGCCGGTGGGCGACGGCATCCTGTACCTCGAGCCGATGTACCTGCGGCGGCAGGCGGGCGGCCAGGGCGAGGACCTGCCGCGCCTCACGAACGTCGCGATCAGCTACGGCGGGTACGTGGGCTTCGCGCCGACGTTCGAGGAGGCCGTGGCCATGGTGGTCGAGAAGTACGTCTCGGGCGCGCCGAGCGAGGCCGAGCAGAACGAGGGCGAGACCGACGGGGAGACCCCGACCGAGACGCCTTCGGAGACGCCGAGCGAGACGCCCACGACCGAGGCCCCGGCGGACCCGCCGGAGGTCGAGGCCGCGATCACGAAGGTCCTTGAAGCGCAGGCGGCTTACGAGGAGGCGCAGGCCTCCGGCTCGAACGAGCAGGAGGGCGCGGCCTTGGACGCCCTGCTCGCCGCGCTCGACGAGCTCGAAGCCGCGAGGCAGGCGGCGGGCCAGTAACGGCCCTGCTCCGCAAGTGAACTGAACAGCGCCCGGCGGCCGAGAGGCCGCCGGGCGCTTTCGCGTCCGCCTCAGCCGCCGAAGGCGGCCGCGTGCTCGACCGCCCACTGGCCGAACGTCAGTGCGGGCCTCCCGAGCAGGCGCTCCACGGTGTCCGTGCGCGGTCCCGCCTCCCGGGCGAAGTCCGCGAGCGAGCCGAGCAGCCGGGCCGGGATCTCCTCGGGCAGGCCCTGGGCGAGCATCGCGGCCCGCACCTGCTCGGGCGCGAGCTCGACGAACGGCAGGTCGCGCCCGATCGCCTCGCCGATGAGCTGCGCCTTCCGGGTTTGCGTCAGCGACTCGGGCCCGGTGATCACATAGGAGCGGCCTTCGTGACCGCTCTCGGTGAGGGCCTTGACCGCCACGCCCGCGATGTCGCGCTCGTGGATCGTGGAGGACGCGGCGTCCGCATACGCGCCGCGCACCGCGCCGCTCGGGACCTGCGGCGCCCAGGCCAGCGTGTTCGTCGCGAAGTCGGTGCAGCGCAGGTGCGTCCAGGCCAAACCGGAGTCCTCGGCCGCGCGCTCGGCGGCCTTGAAGCCCTCGGCGAACCGCGGCTCGCCGGCCGGGTGCACGACAGTGGCAGACGAGATCACGGCCACCCGCCGCACGCCTTGGGCCGCAGCCGATTTCAGCAGGTTCGCGGCCTCGGCCCCGGCCGCGCGGGGGCTGAGCAGGACGCCTTCGACACCCGCCCAGTGCTCGTCGAGCGCACCGGGTTCCGAGGGGTCGGCGCCGATGACGCGCACGCCCTCGGGCAGGTTCGCGGCGGCGGGATCGCGGGTCACGGCGGCGACAGCGTGCCCGCCCGCGAGCAGGAGTTCGATGGCGGAGCGGCCGACCGGGCCGGTGGCGCCGATGATGACGATCATGGGGGAGTTCCCTTCGAGTCGAGCGGTATCGACTCCTAGAGCGATCCGCGCTCTCAGCCGTGACAGCCCGCCCGTGTGAACCCGGTCGCAACCGGGGCCCGCGAACCGCCGCGATCGCGGCGGGGCCGCTCCCGTTCGTGCCCGTGACCACCGCGCCGATGCGGCGGTCACCGCCGCCGACTCGACCGAGGCCCGACATGCGGCCCGCGCCGGAACCCGGTACGCCGAAGGGCGGCACCGAACTTGGTGCCGCCCTTCGGCTTCCTCTACTGCTCGTCTTCGTCCGGGGTCGCCGTCTCGTCCGACTCGGGCTTGCACGCCTCCGCGTCCGCCGCGCGCTTCACCGTCAGCTGCACCGTCGAGCCCGGGTCGACTTCGCTTCCGGCGCTGGGAGACTGGCGCACCACGCCGCAGCGGGCCTCGCCCTCGCCCTCGTAGTCCACCGCCGGAGTCAGGCCCGACTCCTCGATCCGCGCCCGCGCGTCGGACTCGGACTGCGTGACCACGTTCGGCACCGACGTCTTCGCGGGCGGCGGAGGCGACTCGCTCTCCGAAGCGCTCGGCGATCCGCTCGGCGTCAGCGAGGGCCCGGCCGAGGCCGTCCCCGCCGGGGCCTCCGATGCCGCTGCGGCCGAGGCGGTCTCGCTCGGGTCGGCCGACGTGGCCTCGCCCCCGTCGTCATCGCCGTCGTCCCAGAAGCCGCCGTCGCCGTCCTGGCCCTGCACCTCGGCGCCGTCCAGGCCGGTCTCGCCCGCAGGCAGCGCCCCCTGGTTCTCCTTCTCGTTCCACGGCAGGGTGATCGCGATCGCGCTGATCGCCGCCACCGCCGCGAGCGTCGCCGCCAGAGAGAGCCACAGCCCGCGCTTGCGCGACCGCGGCGACTCCCCGGAAGGCACCGGCGCTGCTCCGGTAGGACCGGTCGGCGGCGCCGCCATGTGCGCTCCGGTATGCGAACCGGTGAGCGGCGGCAGCGTCTGCCCGTCCGTGTGGTGCGGCAGCGGCGCCGACGGGTGCGGCTCGCGCGGCGGCGACTGCGGCGCGCGCGGGACCGGTTGCGGCCCACTCTGGTACGCGGCGTGCGGCCCGGGCCGCACTCCCGTGTCGCCCTCCGGCCGCCGGTGCGCGCCCGAAGGCGGCCCGACCGTGCCGATCGCGCCCGCCACGGGAGCCCCGAGCCCAGCGCCGTTGGCGGCGGCGATGGAACGCACCGGCTGCACCCGGGTCCGCGTCATCGCCGGAGCGCGCCCGGCGAGCAGCGCCGCCCGCGTCTCCCTGCAGGCCTCGGCCAGTTCCGCGGCGTCGGTCCAGCGGGCCGAGGGCTCCTTCTGGAGCGATCGCCGCACGATCTCGGCGACCTCGTACGGGATCTCGGTGGGCAGCGGCGGCGGCGCGTTGCGCAGGTGGGCCGAGAGCACCCCGAGCGGGGTGTCGGCCTTGAACGGCGGCGACCCGGCCAGGCACTGGTGGGCGACGACGCCGAGCGAGTACAGGTCCGAAGCGGCCGTGAGGTTCTCACCCGCGGCCTGCTCGGGGGACATGTACGTGACGGTGCCGAGGACGACCCCGGTGGTCGTGAGGGTCAGGTTGTGGCTGACGCGCGCGATCCCGAAGTCCACCAGGACGACCGAGCCGTCGGCGCGAACGAGGATGTTCCCGGGCTTGATGTCACGGTGGACGATCCCGGCGGTGTGGGCCACGTGCAGCGCCTCGGCGACGCCGCCGACCACGCGCAGCGAGTCGGACGCGCTGAGCTTGCCCCACAGGCCGAGCAGCCGCGAGAGCGGCTTGCCGTCCACGTACTCCATGATCAGGTACGCGAGCTGGGCGTCCTCGTCCTCGATCTCGCCGTAGTCGTAGACCTCGACGACCCCGGGCCCCTGCATGACGGCGATGGCGCGCGCTTCGCGGCGGAACCGCTCGCGGAAGCCCCGGTCGTCGACGAGGTCGGCGAGGAGGACCTTGATCGCGACCGTGCGCCAGAGGATGGTGTCGACGCCTTCCCAGACGTCCCCCATGCCGCCGCCGCCGATACGGCGTTCGAGCCGGTACCGCCCGTCCAGGACCACGCCCGGCTTGAGGTTGCGAGTGCTCAGCATCCGGCGGCTTTCCCCTTCTCGGCGAAGCTCTCAGCTGTGAATTCGCCTAACGTCGGACCAGTACTGAGGGTCTAACGAACGGGGGCGGGTGAGGCTACGCGCTGGATCGGGCGAACTTCGGCCCGATGGAGGGATTTTCGGCGCCGCCACCGCGCGCGGCGCCGATGCTACGACTTCGCGGCGGCGACCACGGCGCCGAGCGGGCGCACGGGGGTCGCGGGGCCGGGCTCGGGGAGCGCGCGGGACGCGGTCTGACCGCTGACGGCCTGGCCGAGCTGGCCGTCCCAGCACGCCCACGAGTGGCAGGGCCAGGACTGGCCGCAGTGCCCGCACACGGGGTGCTTGGCGCCGCGCTGGTCGAGGGCGGGGGTGTGGCGCTTCCACCAGCGCGCCTGCACGCGCCAGAGGCTCGGGACCAGCACTTCGCTGGGCGGCTCATCCGGCGGGGGGCTGTCGAGTGTGTACGGACTTCGCAACGCAGGCTGCCTTTCGGGTCTTTCGATGGGTTCAGATCGCTTGTGGCCCTTGGTATCTGGGGCTTGCGGTCCGGTATGACCTGGTCGATGCCGAGTCGCGGTGTCGAATCGGTACAGTCGGGGGGAGGCGGATAGCCCCTCCGTACAGTAGAATTGCACATGCAGAATTTGGATGCAAGAGGTATAACCGGATCGGGTGGCGATTCCTCCCGCCCCGCGGCCGCGCAGGCGAGACCCGGACGATCGGTCTCGGCGACGCCGGCGGGCCGCACTTGAGAACAGCTGACGTTACCGGGTGAGCGGCCCAGAAGTCCTCCACCTCTCGGTGCGTCCTCACCGAATCCGGAGAGATCAGGGTGTCAAATGGGTACATCGAACGACAACGCTGAGAGCGATCTGCCGAAGAAGTTGGGAGGCAAGGCGATGCCTTCGACCGGCAGCCCCACCGTCCGCCGCCGCCGTGCCGGGAAGATCCTCCGGGACCTGCGCGAGAAGTCCGGCAAGGACGCCAACGACGCCGCCGCGGCCCTCGAGGTCACCAGTTCCACGATCTACCGCATGGAGCTCGGCCGGGTCGGGATCAAGCCGCGCGACGTCCAGGCCCTCGTCGAGGTCTACGGAGTCGAGGACGCCGACCTCGTCGACGAGCTGGTGCGCCTGGCCCGCGACGGCCGCAAGCGCGGCTGGTGGGCCCGCTACTCCGACACCATCTCCCCGCCGTACGCCACGTACATCGGCCTGGAGCAGGACGCCTCCAGCCTGAACGTCTACGACGGCCTGATCATCAACGGGCTCTTGCAGACCCGCGAGTACGCCAAGGCCACCTTCGGGATGGTCCCGGAGCAGTCGCAGCGGTTCATGAACGAGCGGATCGACCTGCGCATGGAGCGCCAGCAGCGGCTGCGCGGGGACCTCAAGATCTGGAACGTCATCGACGAGGCCGCGATCCGCCGCGTCCTCGGCGGCCCCGAGGTCATGATCGCCCAGCTGGAGAACCTGCTCGACCTCGGTTCGCTCCCGAACGTCCACCTCCAGGTGCTGCCCTTCGCGGGCGGGGCGTACCCGGGGATGCTGTCCTCGTTCACGATCCTCGGCTTCGGCCCGCTCGAAGGCGAGGTCGACCCCGGCTACCGCCACCCCGACGTCGTCTACATCGAGGGCCACAACGGCGACGTCTACGAGGAGGGCGCCGACGTGCAGCCCTTCCACGAGATCTTCGGCTACCTGCGCTCGGCGGCGCTCGACCCGGGCCGGAGTCTGGAGTTCATCGAGCAGCAGGCGCAGCACCTCAAGTCCGAGCTCTAGCGAGACGCGGGCTCTAACGGCGAAACGCAAGGGGGCGGACACGGAACCGATTCCGTGTCCGCCCCCTCGCCCGTCCTTCTTACCTGCCGGATGTCCGCAGCAGCGAGCGCCAGTCGGCTCGGCTGGCGCGCAGGATCGGGCTCACCGTCAGCTTGGTGTCCCTGATCTCCACGCCCGTAACCGCGAGCCTGGCCTCAACACAGGCCCCGTTGGGACCTGACCTGCTGCTCTTCCTCCATGTGTGGGTCAACATGGATCTCCTCCTTCCAAGGAGCCTTCGAGTCCCCAGGACGGTGTCGAGCTTAACCATTGCGCAACAAGGCGAACGTCGACTATCCGTCAATATCAGGTTCCGGACAGAACGACTGCCGCGCTTCACCAATGCGGTGTGCCGCAGGGTGCCTCCGCACTCCCGGGCTCGATTTGGACCGTCGCGTGCGCGATGTCGAATTGTTCTGCCAGCGTCCGCTGCGCGTCGCCGAGGACGGTTCCGGGGTCGGCGCCCGAGTCGAGGGCGAGATGCACGGTGGCCACGTCCATGCCCGAAGTCAATGTCCACAGATGGAGGTCGTGGACTTCTTTCACCCCATCGAGTGCAGCGAGCGCGCGTTCGACCGCTTTCGGGTCGACGCCGACGGGGGCGTGCTGGAGGAGGATGCGCAGCGCGTCGCGGCCGAGGCGGTAGGCGCGGGGCAGGATGAACAGGCCGACGCCGACGGCGATGAGGCTGTCGGCGGCGTACCAGCCGGTGAGGGCGATGACCGCGGCGGCGGCGATGACGCCGAGCGAGGCGATCGCGTCGCCGAGGACCTCGGTGTAGGCGCCGCGCACGTTGATCGACTCGGCGGCGGCCGAGCGGAGCAGGAGCAGGGAGGCGATGTTCGCGGCGAGGCCGAAGACGGCGACGGCGAGCATCGGGCCGGACTGCACCTCGGGCTGCTCGCCGAGGCGGCGCACGGCCTGGACGATGACGAACCCGGCGACGCCGAACAGCAGCACCGTGTTCGCCAGGGCCGCCAGTACTTCGAGCCGGTACATCCCGTAGGTGCGCCGCGGCCGCCCGCCCGCGCGCCGGACGGCGACGATCGCGGCGAGGGCCATCGCGATGCCGAGGGCGTCCCCGAGGACGTGCCCGGCGTCGGAGAGCAGCGCGAGGGAGTGGGTGTACCAGGAGGCCACGGCCTCGACGGCCGCCACCGCGAGGGCGAGGCCGAGCGCGAGCCACAGTCTGCCCCGATGCTGCGCGCCGAGCGAGGCGGCTCCTGCGTGCGAGTGGTCGTGGCCCATGGAGGGCGGCCTCCTTGTAGTCGGTGCGGGCGGTGCGCGCCCTCAGCGGTGGAGTCCCCACCGCCATCGAATGCTAACATGCGCACTATTGCATATGAAGGCCCCGGGGATGATTCGGCTCCGCGTACCCCGGGTATTTCCCCGCCGGACACCCGCCCGTGCGGCGCCCGTTCCGCGGCATTTGCGTACGGCACAAATGGAAACGCCGGAACCGGGGGGACTTTCACAAATGCGCGGCAGGAATGGAATAATATTCGTACGAACATCATCAGCACTGGTCACGGGGGGTGACGATGAAAGACGCCATTGAAACCTCTACCATCGCGTTCATCGCAATCGTCGCGATCGTCCTCATCTTCGCAGCCGTCCTCGGCCTGCGATCCGTCATCGAGACCAAGCGCCGCCGAAAAGCCAGGGCCAAGACCGATGCCGAAGCCTGGACCGAGCTCCTCGGCAACCAGCTCCACATCGCACCGGCCTCCGTCGGCGACACCGAAGCCGCCGCGGCCCTCGACCGCGCCAGGAAACTCCACCACAAGGCGGTCGAGAACCTCAAGACCGCCAAGAAGGCCAAGCAGTTCGCGCGCATCCGCACCTACGCGCTCGCCGGACTGCACAACCTGAACATCATGCGCCGCCGCCTCGGCAAAGCCCCCGGACCGCAGGGCCCCATGCCCTTCAACACCGCGGGCTCCGCCAAAGCCGCCAAGCGCGACAAGAACGTCCGCGACGTCCCCACAGGACCGTCCACCGGACTGCCCTTCTAGGGGGTGTCTGGGGGTCACTGACGGCCGCTATCCGGCCCGTTTGCCCGCTCGCTGCGTTGTCGGCCCTCCGAATACAACACCGGTATTCGGAGGGCCTTCCGCCTTGCGAGCGAACAAACGGACTCGGATACCGACTCGCCAGTGACCCCCAGACACCCCCTGGCCCGAGCAAGCGAAACGGGGGCGGCCCCAGGCCGCCCCCGTTTCGCCGTACCCGCTACTGCTCGACGGGCTTGCGCGGCGACAGGAGGTCCATCACCCACATCGCCAGCGACACGATGATCGCGCCCCAGAACGCCGCCCAGAAACCGTCCACGTAGAACCCCAGCCCCAGCTCCTCGGAGACCCAGCCCGTCAACCAGAACATCAGAGCGTTCACCACCAGCCCGAACAGGCCCAGCGTCAGCACGTACAGCGCGCACCCGATCGCCATGATCAAGGGCTTCACGAACGTGTTCACCAACGTGAACACCAAGGCCACCAGCACGAGCGAGAAGAACCGCTCCAGCACCGAGTCGCCGTACAAGTGGATGCCGCCCACGATTGCCGTGGCCAGCCACAGCGCCAGCGCCGTCAAGACCAGGCGCACCAGAAATCTCATCATCCGGCCAGTATCGCCGCCACGCTGACCCCACGTCCAGTTTCCGCCGAGACGGGCAGAACGAACCGGCACAGGCGAAACCGAGCCGGGCCCGCGGATTCACCCCCGGTTCACCCCGGATCGAACCCGCCGCCACCCGCCGCGCCTACAGTCGCCCCAGCCCCGCTTCGCTTCCACACCTGCCTCGCGCAGAAGGAGAAACCATGAGCGACCCGATGTACCCGGCGCTCGGCCGCACCGTCGATCCCCGCCGGATCGGTGCGAACCCCGCGCCCGCACCCCAGCACGCGCCGACCGGCCACAGCGCCCCCACCGTCTTCGACATCCGCGGCGTCAACGTCTTCTACGGCGCCTACAACGCCGTCAAGGACGTCAACTTCACCGTCGCCAAGAACGAGATCACCGCGCTCATCGGCCCCTCGGGCTGCGGCAAGTCCACCCTGCTGCGCTCCCTCAACCGCATGAACGACCTCATCCCCGGCGCCCGCGTCGAAGGCACCGTCGCCTACCACGGCCAGGACGTCTACGGCCCCGGCGTCGACCCCGTCGAGGTCCGCCGCCGCATCGGCATGGTCTTCCAGAAGGCCAACCCCTTCCCCAAGTCCATCTTCGACAACGTCGCGTACGGGCCCAAGATCCACGGCGTCCCCCGCGCCGAACGCGAAGCCATCGTCGAGGACTCCCTCAGGAAGGCCGCCCTCTGGGACGAGGTCAAGGACAAGCTCAAGCAGAGCGCCCTCGCCCTCTCCGGCGGCCAGCAGCAGCGCCTGTGCATCGCCCGCACCATCGCGCTGGCGCCCGAAGTGGTCCTCATGGACGAGCCGTGCTCGGCCCTCGACCCGATCGCGACGGCCCGCATCGAAGAGCTCATGGTCGACCTCGCCAAGCAGTTCACCATCGTGATCGTCACGCACAACATGCAGCAGGCCGCCCGCGTCTCCGACAAGACCGCGTTCTTCTCCACCGAGGTGAACGAGCTGAGCGACACCCGCACCGGCGTCCTCGTCGAGTTCGACGACACCCAGCGGATCTTCACCACCCCTTCTGACGAGCGCACCGAGAACTACGTCACCGGCCGCTTCGGCTAGTCCCGGAACCACGAAGGGCCCCACCGGATCGGTGGGGCCCTTCGCGTATGGAGTGAGACAGTCGGTAACTAGCGCTTGTCGATCGCGAACCGCGCCGCGATGACGCGCGACACGATCGTGAACAGGAAGACGATCGCGATCAGCGTCAGGGCCGCACCCCAGGCGCGGTCCTGCGAGGCCGCGAACGGCTGGCTCGCGTTCCGGAAGATCTGCGCCGCGAGCGTCGTGTTGGCGCCGTCGAACAGGTCGGGCTTGTACACGTACGTCAGGCCCACCGTGACGATGATCGGCGCGGTCTCGCCGGCCGCGCGCGCGACCGCCAGGAGCGAACCCGAGGTGATGCCCGAGGACGCCGCCGGGAGCACCACGCCCATGACCGTGCGCCACTTGCGCGCGCCCAGCCCGGCCGAGGCCTGCCGCAGCTCGTCCGGGACCAGCCGCAGCATCTCCTCAGTGGAGCGGATCACGATCGGCAGCATCAGGCAGGCCAGGGCGAGCGCCCCGGCGAACCCGGTCCGGTCGTCGATCACGGTCACGTAGCCGACGTAGATGAACAGGCCCATCATGATCGAGGGCACACCGGTCATGACGTCGGCCATCGTGCGGATGAACTTCGCCAGCGGCTTGTTCTTGCCGTACTCGTTCAGGTAGACCGCGCCGAGCACCCCGATCGGGATGGAGATGAGCGCCGCCATGCCGGTGATCAGCAGCGTCCCGAGGATCGCCGGGCCCATGCCCGGGCCCGCCGTGCGGTAGTTCCGCGGGATCTCCTCGATGAACCAGTCCAGGCTCCAGGTCGAAGCGCCGCGCGAGACGACCTGGTAGGCGACCAGCGCCAGCGGCAGGGCCGCGACCAGGACGCACAGGGCGATCGCGACGGTCGCGCCCTTGTCGGCGAAGGACCGCCGCAGCGACAGGTTGCGCCCCGACAGGTCCGGAGGCGTCGCGCCGCCGTTCGTCAGCGTCGTCATGAGTGGGCACCCTTCATTTTGATCTCGGCACGCCGGACCACGACGCGGGCCAGGAAGTTGATCAGGACGGTGATGGCGAACAGCAGCACGCCGATCCCGATGAGCGCATCGGTGTGGAGCCCGCCCGACTCGCCCCACTGCTGGGCGATGACTGCGGCCATCGTGTTGCCCGGCGCGAACAGGTTCGCGTTGACGCCGATCGCGCCGCCGATGACCAGGGCCACGGCGATCGTCTCGCCCATCGCCCGGCCCAGGCCGAGCATCGAGGCGCCGACGAGCCCGCCGAACGAGTGGGGGAGGATCGCGCCCTTGATCATCTCCCAGCGGGTCGCGCCGAGGGCGTACGCGCCCTGCTTGTCGATGTCGGGCACGGTCGCGAACACCTCCCGGGAGATCGAGGTGATGATCGGGATGCACATGACCGCGAGGATCAGGCCCGCGGTGAAGTAGTTGCGGCCCGTGTTGGTCTCGTCGAAGATCAGGTTCAGGCCCGGCACGGGGGCCACGACCCCGGCCCACCACTGGTACAGCGGAGTCACCCACGGGATCAGCACGATGCTGCCGACCAGGCCGAACACCACCGACGGGACGGTGGCGAGCAGGTCGACGACGGTCACGATGTACTTCCGGCTGCGGCGGTGCGCCACCTCCGTGATGAACAGCGCAATCCCGATCGACACCGGCACCGCCACGACCATCGCGATGATCGAGGTCACCAGGGTGCCGTACAGGAACCCGAGCGTGCCGAAGATTTCGTCGCTGGGCGACCAGCGGGTGCCCGTGAGGAACTCGACCGGGTCGAGGGCGATGGCGGGCCAGGCCTGGACCGAGGTCGTGATCAGGATCAGGCCCAGCACAATGAGGACCATGAGTCCGGCCAGGGTCACCAGGCCGGTGAATCCCCTGTCGGTGCGGCGGGAGCGGGCTTCGCCTCCGAGGTCCACCTCGGGGGGCGCTTCGGGGGTTGCCGTAGCGGTCACGTTCGTCTCTCCGGTTTCATCGTCGGAACGGCCGAAAACCCCATCGGCGTCGCGGCCGTTGGGGTCATCGGTGTCTCCGGTGTGCTTAGGCAATCGTCTCGTTGAGCTTCTCGACGGCCTTGGCCCGCAGCTCCTCGGGCAGCGCCGCGAAGTGGGCGTCGGCAGCGATGTCCTGGCCGTCGGTGAGCAGGTAGTTCACGAACTCCTTGACGCCCGCCGCGACGTTCTCGTCCGCGTACTCGGTGCGGATGAGGATGTAGGTCGGGGCCACGATCGGGTAGGACTCGGCGCCGGCCGCGTTCAGCGGGCTGTACGACAGGTCGTCAGCGACCTCGGCGCCCTCGAGGGCGGCGGTGGAGGCCTCCAGGCTCGGCTGGATGAACGCGCCGTCGGCGTTCTCGATCGAAGCGGTCACCAGGTTGGTCTCGATCGCGTCGGAGAGGTCGACGTAGCCGATCGCGCCTTCGGTCTGGGTGATCACGGTGGCGACGCCGGTGTTCTTCTCGCCGCCGATGGAGCCCTCGGGCCACTCGATCTCGTCCGAGGCGCCCAGCGTCCAGGTGTCGGTGGCCTCGTCCAGGAAGGTCGAGAAGTTCTTGGTGGTGCCCGAGCCGTCCGAGCGGTGCGCGATGGTGATCGCGGTGCCAGGGAGCTCGAGGTCCGGGTTGGTCTCCAGGAGCGCGGGGTCGTTCCAGGTCGTGATGTCGCCCTGGAAGATCGCGGCCAGGGTCTCCTGGTCGATCTGGAGGCCCTCGAAACCGGGCAGGTTGTACGACACGGTGATCGGGGCCGCAACGGTGGGGATGTACTGGAACGAGCCGGGCTCGGGGCCGTCGTCGTCCTTGACGAGCGAGTCGGTGCCCGCGAAGTCGTTCAGGTCCTGGCCGAACGCCTCTTTGCCGGCGCTGGAGCCCTCGGCGCTGTAGGTCACGACAAGGTCGGGGTTGACTTCGGCGTACGCCTCGATCGCGGCGGCGTAGAACGCGTCGGGGAAGCTCGCGCCGGAACCGACGATCTCGCCGGAGGCCAGGTCGCCCGACCCGCCCTCGTCGTCGCTTCCGCCGCAGGCCGCCAGGCCGAATGCGAGGGTTCCGGCGGTGATGCCGCCGATGATGGCTCTGCGGTTCAGTTTCATGTTCACAGCTGGTCTCTACTCCGTCTCCCGGCGCTCGGCCGGGCTACTGCTTCACTGTCCGCAACCATCAAAGCCAGACCCGGTGTTCACCCGCTGACTTGGAGTTGAACTCAAGGTGAACGACTGAGCGCGATTCGCAACAGTGCCGTAGGACCTGCCGGGGACACCCCTCTGAACAGGCGGTTTTACCGGGTCTCACCCCGGCCGTGATCGGACCGTTATGAACGGTCCAGGTGAACATCCCCTGTCACGAGGTACACGACCTGATGGGAGATGCGCACCGCGTGGTCCCCGAACCGCTCGAAGAACCGCGCCAGCAGCGCCGCGTCCACCGCCGTCTGCGGCCCGTACCCCAGCCCTGGCAGCTGCGCGTGGATGCGCTGCTGGATCGCGTCCAGCTCGTCGTCGTCCAGCCCCATCTGCGAGGCGATCAGCTGATCGTGCTCCTCCAGCACCGTCACCAGCTTCTGCGAGAGGTGCACCGCCGCCGCCCCCATCGCCGCGAAGTCCGCCCGCAGCGAATCGGGGACCACCGGCACGGGCGCGCGCAGCAGCACCGACTTCGCCACGTGCTTCGCCAGGTCGCCCATCCGCTCCAGGTCCACCGAGATCCGCACGGCCCCCAGCACGAACCGCAGGTCCGTCGCCACCGGGTCGTACTGCGTCATCAGCTCCACGATCCGGTCGTCCACCTGGAACTGCAGCGCGTTCACCTGGTCGTCCGCGGCCACCACCGCCTCGGCCGCCGCAGTGTCGGTCTCCAGGAGCGCCGCGCTGGCCTGCTCGACGGCCTCGCCGACCCTGCGGGCCATCTCGACCAGCAGCTCGTTGAGTTCGTTGAGATGCATGTGGAAGACGTTCGCCATAGTGGACCAATCGAGGTAGGAGGGGCCGGATATGCGCCCAGTCTAGGCATCGGGGGCCTCCCCGAGGCTTCCCCGGCGGGGAAACTCCGGGCGAACACGCATGGACGAGCGGCGTTAGAGTGAGGACGACGCACGAACGATCCCCATGGAGCGGACCAGATGACCTACCCCTCGCAGCCGGGCTACCCGACGCCGCAGTACGGCGGCCAGTCCCCGCAGCAGCCGCAGCAGCAGAACAACCTGTGGCTCATCGGCGGCGCGGTGCTGACGGTCCTCATCATCATCATGACCGTGATCCTCCTCGTAGTCCAGCGCACGCAGGGCTCGGACAGCGACAGCAGCGGCGGCGGCGACGATCCCACGAGCGAAGGCACGGACGACGGCGGCAGCGATGACGGCGGCAGCGACAACGGCGGCGATGACGGCGGTGACGACGGCGGGAACCAGCAGGCCACCGAGCTCACCTCCGAGGCCTGCGACGCCTTCGACATGTCCGCCTTCGAGGAGGCCTTCGGCCCGGTCGACCCGGACCAGACCTCCCGCACCGAGACCAGCTCCAACGGCCTCGCAACGCTGAGCTGCTCCTTCTACAACGAGGACGTCACCGGAGTCAACCTGCGGATCTCCGACTACGAGACCGTCGAAGAAGTCGTCGAGTGGGTCGAGTACGACGCCGAGTACTACACCGCCGCGGACGGCTACGAGTTCAGCGAGTACACCGAGTACGGCGACGCCGGCAGCCTCTACTCGACCACCACCGAAGGCACCCAGACCGTGACGCTCCACGTCGCCGTCGGCAGCCTCGACGTGTCCGTCTACACGACCCTGTGGGACGGCGAGGGCATCGACGCGGCCGCCGCCACCGCGGCCCTGGAGGACATGGTCGCCCAGTGCGGCGACCTGTTCGCCGACTACAAGTAGCGAAAAGGGCCCGGCAGCCGTGAGGCCGCCGGGCCCTTTTTCCATGCTCTCCGGGAAACCAAAAAGAGGCCCTGTGACCAGGACCTCTTGTGTGGTGCGCCGCCAGGGACTCGAACCCCGAACCCGCTGATTAAGAGTCAGCTGCTCTGCCAGTTGAGCTAGCGGCGCATGATGTTTGAGTATCTACCAGGCTTTCGCGCCGGTGTCCCTCACACGAGGAGAAACTTTAGCATGTGCCGCGGGCTCCGTCTCCGGGGGTCCCCGAGGTGGCTACGCTTGGGCGGTGACAAGTTTCGTAGACCGCGTGAATCTCCAGGTCGTTGCCGGTAAGGGTGGCAACGGCTGTGTGTCGGTCCACCGTGAGAAGTTCAAACCGCTCGGCGGACCAGACGGCGGCAACGGCGGCCACGGAGGTGATGTGGTCTTCGTCGTAGACCCGAACGTGCACACCCTGCTCGACTTCCACTTCCAGACCCGCCTCCAGGGCGGCAACGGCAAGCAGGGCGCCGGGTCCAACCGGGACGGCGCCAACGGCGAGTCCATCCGGGTGTCCGTGCCCAACGGCACCGTCATCTACTCCGAAGGGGAGGTCCTCGCCGACCTCACCGGCATCGGCAGCGAGGTGACCGTCGCGCACGGCGGCCGCGGCGGGCGCGGCAACCGCGCCCTCGTCAGCTCCAAGCGCAAGGTCCCCGGCTTCGCCGAACTCGGCGAGCGCGGCGACGAGCACAACGTCGTCCTCGAACTCAAGAGCGTGGCCGACGTCGGCCTCGTCGGCTTCCCCTCCGCCGGGAAGTCCTCCCTCATCGCCGCGATGTCGGCCGCCCGGCCGAAGATCGCCGACTACCCGTTCACGACGCTCGCCCCGAACCTCGGGGTCGTGTCCGCCGGGGAGACGACCTACACGATCGCCGACGTCCCGGGCCTCATCCCGGGCGCCGCGGCCGGCAAGGGCCTGGGCCTCCAGTTCCTGCGGCACATCGAGCGCTGCGCGGTCCTCGCGCACGTCGTCGACTGCGCCAGCCTCGAGTCCGACCGCGACCCGGTCTCGGACATCGACGCCCTGGAGCACGAGCTCGCCGAGTACGGCGGCCTCACCGACCGGCCCCGCATCATCGTCCTCAACAAGATCGACATCCCGGACGGGCGCGAACTCGCCGACTACGTCCGCGGCGATCTCAAGAAGTACGGGTGGCCGATCTACGCCGTCAGCGCCGTGAGCCGTGAAGGACTGAAGGAGCTCAACTTCGCCTTCGCCAAGGAAGTGGTCGAGTACCGCGAGGCGCAGCCGCCGATCGAGGCGACCCGCGCCGTCATCCGCCCGCTCGCGATCGACGACTCCGGCTTCAACGTCAAGAGGGTCAAGCCGGCGTTCGAGGGCGACGTCGAATTCATCGTCACCGGCACTAAGCCCGAGCGCTGGATCGTCCAGACGAACTTCGAGAACGAAGAAGCGGTCGGCTACCTCGCCGACCGACTCGCGAACCTCGGCGTCGAGGCCGCCCTCGTGAAGCAGGGCGCAGTGCCCGGCTCGTTCGTCCGCATCGGCGATCACGAATTCGAGTGGCAGCCGACCGACCCGAACATCATTGCGACTGTCGGTCCCCGCGGCACGGACGCCCGATTCGAAGTCAGCGACCGCAAGGGCGCCGACGAGCGTCTCGCCGAGCGCAAGGAACGCCGCGCTGAAGTGCTCGAAAGGGTCGCGAAAGAAGAGGAAGCCAGGGGCAAACGCCGCAAGCGATAGCCTCAATTGCGGACTGACCTGCAAAAACATGGGGTTTGCAAGGGTGTGGCGCCGAGCACGTACCCCCCTTGCAAACCCCGGTTCAAGGTCGCGTAAATTTGTCTTTGCCCGAGGGGGAAACGGACAGGAAAGCCGAAAGGCCCTGGCCCAGAACCAAAAGGGTAAAGCTCCGAACGAATAGATCGGGGGCCCGAAACGGGCCAAAAACCGGTCTGGTAAGTTAACGGAGTCGCTCCGATCGGAGAGAAACTTTCAATAAGTTTCAGACCTGATTAGTGCGTGTTGTTTGAGAACTCAACAGGGTGTTTGGATGGTCAGCGTGCGGGCTGATCGAGGTCACTGGACAAGGTTTCGGTGATGCTTGGTTGGTAC